>NZ_JBDNJQ010000060.1:0-43247 GCF_051172895.1 Nostoc sp. CALU 1950
CAAATGCATAAATATTTATGCATTTGAAGCAATTCAATACAACAAACCAACTTTTAACTAAGCAAAGGATTTAATTCCTCATAAAATTGGTTGCTTTGTTTAGAAATAAAGGGAAATTTGGAAATCGAATTTTTATAGTATACCCTAGTGTAAATTGTGATGAAATATATCTAGTGTTTTGAGAATATACATCACCATTTGCAAAATTCAATGTATTATCTGCCATAGTTTGAATGTTATTTTGTTGGAGAAAAAAACTACTTTTCACTGGCATATTTTCATCTGGCATATTTGTAATTTGCCCAGCAACTAGGCTTTCCTGTTCTTTTTCAGACAAATACCTGAACCATTCAGGATTTTGGGATTTGGTATTTTTAGACATAGTTGTATTTGCTCATATAGAGCCTAATTTTTACAGAGATAAAAATTTTAAGTGGTCTCCTTGTTGAGATAGAAAAGTCTCTACAGTCCCTTGTAGTTTCACCTCACCTTTATCTAGTAGTACAATCCAATCAGCGCGATTCATTACGCTGGGACGATGGGTAATCAAAATCGTGGTTTTGCCTTCTCGATATTCCAACAACCGATCTAGCACGTGAGATTCGCTTACCGGATCAAGTCCAGCGGTTGCTTCATCTAAAATCAGTACAGGTGGATTAGTAAGGATGCCTCTAGCGATCGCTAATCGTTGTCTTTGTCCACCAGAGAGATTTGCCCCAAATTCCCCTAAAACAGTTTGATAATTATTAGGAAGTTGACTGATAAAGCCGTCTGCATCAGCAATCTGGCAAGCTTTAACAATTTCTTCAAAGGAAATATAAGGCGTTCCTAAGCGGAAATTATCTAAAATCGAGCGACTCCAAAAGTGAGGTTCTTGGGGTACATAAATTACTTGTTGTCGCAAGCAATCAAGCGAAAGGTCTTGGATATTAAAAAAACCAATGCGGATATTACCAGAGTTCGGTTGATATAAACCTGCGATCAATTTTGCCAAAGTACTTTTACCGCAACCAGACTCACCAATTAAAGCAATCACCTTCCCTCCAGGTAACTTGAGAGAAAAATTTTCTATTAAGTCAACTCTGCCAGCATGGTGAAATTGGAGATGGGAACAACGAATGTCTGCATCATCAGAGATTTGTGCAGTCGGCTTTTGACCAGTCCCGACCACTTCTGGTGTAGCATCGATAACTTCTAGAAGGCGAGAGATTGCTGCTTGAGAGTGAACATATTCATCCATTAATCCAACTAACGAGTTAATTAAAGCTAGAACATTAACCTGTAGGACATTAAAAGCCAGCATTTGACCTATGCTTAATTCCCCCTGAATCACCAGGATGCTTCCTAGTCCAAGTAAAATGATGCCGCCAATGGTGGAAATAAGCCTAGCAACAGTACTGTTGATAATTCCGATTTGGATAGTCCCAAAAGTGAGATTAGCAAGGCGACCAAAACGACTTTGTAATTCATCCCAGAATTGGGGAGCGGCGTTTGTGGTTTTGACTACCTGCGCTCCCTTAAAGGTTTCCACTAAAACACCTTGATTTTCTGACCCTAAGACCAAGAGACTGCGGGTCTTTTGCTGGAGGATGGGTAAGAAAGGCAAGCTAGATATGGTCATTAATAAGACAATGAAGATGACTACTAATGTCAACCGCCAGCTATAAAACAGCATGAAGCTGAACGAAACTACTGCAATGAAAAACTGACTAGGTAAAAGAACTACAATCTGCGATACCAATTGGTTGATTTCGTTGATATCTCGCAGTCGGCTGATAATTTCACCGCTGCGGCGAGATTCGTAGTAATTCAAGGGCAATTGGAGAATTTTTCGTCCAAACTCCAAGACAAGTCCTAATTGTAGCCGTTGACCAAAATGGGCAATCATGATGGATTGCAATACTTGCAGACCACTGCTGAACAAGCTCATGACGATAACGGCTAAAACCACAACATTGAGTAATTGGGTATCGCCGCGCACAAGAACATCATCTGTCAGCAGTTGGATGAGGATTGGGGTACTGAGAGCCATCACACCCAGGACAATATTGATCATCAAAACCTGACTCAGTAATCCCCGATAAGGCAAGATCCGCATTAAAAAGCGCCCTAAGCCACCTTGTGCTTTCTCTTTGGGTTGCTTAAAAAAGCGATCCGGATCTGGCTCTAGTAAGAGCATGACCCCATTCCAAGCTGCTGTTAACTCTTCTTTGGTGATATAACGGATACCCACACCTGGATCGGCAATAACGTATTTTCTCCCCCGCTTGTCATATAAAACAACCCAGTGGTGGCCTTGCCAATGAATAATTGCTGGTAAGTTTAGTTCTGTGATTCTGTCTGCGATCGCAGGTGAAGCTTTAACTGCTCTAGCATTGAAACCCAGATTCTCAGATCCACGTTTTAGACCCAGCAAAGTTGTTCCTAGCTGTCCAGTTCCTACCGCTTCTCGGCTGCGATTGATGCTTAAAAAATGCCCGTAATGTTTGGAAATCGAAGCTAGACAAGCTGCTCCACAGTCTTCTTCACTCAACTGGGAAACACACTGATAATTTTTACGGAATTTAAATAGATCAAACATATTTACCGACCTTTAAAATTGGTACACAAAGTCAGCAGAGCAATTTTGAATTAAAAATCTGTAATTAATCGAGCTTTTCTGAGAATGAAATGAAGTACTGTTTCTTGGCGGGAAATGATATCTGCTCTACCTTCCATCCCCGACTTTAGATGACACTGGCGATCGCCTCTACCCAAATATGGTTTTTGCGGTTGAATAGTTACCTGATAAGCGAGTACCTGCGCCACATTCTGATCTGCGTTGTTTTTTAAAGTTGGTAGAGCATCTGGTGCAACTGTTTCGACGGTTCCTTGGAGAGTGCCATAGTCTGGATAGGGACAAGCGGAAACTTGCATTTGGACTTTTTGACCCGCTTTCACCTTGTCAATATCTTGAGCCTGCACGCGAGTTTTAATTAACAAAGGAGCTTTGAGGGGAGCAATCTGAGCGATCGCTTCACTGGCTTGAACTACCTGTCCTGGGTTGCGAAGATTCAATTGCAGCAGGGTTCCGGCGATTGGCGATCGAATTACACTCTTATTTAGATCGGTTTTTACTTGTTGTAGTTCTTGACCACTGCGATCGAGTTGCTTTTGCAATTCAAGGCGCTGCTGTAAAAGAGTCTCTCTTTCTTTGTTCAAAGCTGCTAAGGTCGCTTCACCTTTTGCTTGTTCCTGCTTAATCCGTTCAGATGCCACTGTTACAACAGCATTACTAGGATTGATAGCGGTTCTAGCCTTTTCTAAGTCCGTTTGTGCAACCTTAAAAGCGTGTTCTTTTTCCTCCATGAGATTTTTAGCGCTAGCTTTAGCTTCTTCTAGCTTCGCTTCAGCAGACTTAACCGCTTGTTCTTTTTCCTCAAACAGATTACGAGGAACTGCTCCTGATGCTACTATCGGCTGCAATCGCTCTCTTTGTAGCCGAGTTAATTTCAAAGCTGCTTCCGCCTCTTGAACCGTTGCTATTAAGACTTTTTCTCGCAGCAATCGCTCTTTTTGCACCTTCGCTAAGGTCAAAGCTGATTCTGCTTTTGTCATATCAGCTGTAGCTTTAATTTGCTGATCTTGATAGTTGCGTTGAATACCACCTAACTCAGCTTGTGCAGCCATAATTGTGCGGTTAATTAAGTTTGTCTGAGCCGCAATTTGGACATTCATTTCACCGAGTTGAGCATCAATTTGATTTAGTTGCAATTGACTCTGTTGAATACTGCTTTCTAATTGACTTTTTTGGGTCTGGAGTTGAGAATCATCAACGTAAGCAATAGCTTGTCCTTTAGTTACCACCTGATTTTCTTGAACATCTATCTTTTGAATGGTTCCATTCATCGCAGACTGAACAATTCGCTGTTCTCCAACAGGTCGAATACTTGCAGGAACTTTAACCGTGACGTTGTAATTCAGAACTGATGTAAGACTCACTCCTGCCACAAAAATAGTTAGCAGAATTCCTCCTCCAAAGTTTGTCCATTTACCGAGATGAGGGAGAAACTCGTTAACTTCAACTAAATGAAGTTGGTCTGGATTAGGTTCATTAAACCTATTCCAAGAAGAGTCCTCCACTGTGCGTAAGGATTTCACGGCATTGCACCTTTTGTTGTGAATGGATACATGAAAAAATCAGGTGATCTAAAAGTCAAGCCTGTTGCGTTGACACAAAGGCATTGATAAATCCCTCTAAATAAGGTGTTTACGGCTTACCTGCTAAAAATACTTTGCTAAAA
The DNA here is from genome assembly GCF_051172895.1 of Nostoc sp. CALU 1950. NCBI lineage: Bacteria > Bacillati > Cyanobacteriota > Cyanophyceae > Nostocales > Nostocaceae > Nostoc > Nostoc sp. CALU 1950. The sequence goes on from NZ_JBDNJQ010000060.1 coordinate 4,284, forward strand.
AGTGAAACGGTAACAGATGCTGCTAACAGTGACAAACATCATGCTTTACAATGTTCTATAATCGAAAAGGGGGGAAGAGAAAGGTATGCGCGACGCGCCAGAATCACCTTCCTCAAATTTCTAACGTGTGCAACGCGTTAAAAAAATGTAGGAGAACGCTCAAACTCCCTCAAAGTCCTCACTTACGTTGAGCGAGTCATAATAGTCTCCTTCATCCCCCTTTTATTCCCAAAAATGCGACAATTTGGTGTGGCATTATTGTTAGCCTCACTAGTATAATCCTAATGAAAAATCACCATTACAGAGATTGATTGGTGGATGTAGTTTTGCGGAAAGTCTTGATTTTAGATATTTGGGTTATATAGACAGCACATCTGTAGACAGGATATTTTCAAAATCTGCGATCGCTTCTACAAATCAATGAGAAGAAACCTTGAGTGGCGAAATTGTTCAACACCACCTAGATAGCACAGTCAACTTCGCTATCTGACTAAACAAATCGCCATTCTTAACTATTTGAAAACCCATACTCACCATTTTCTGCTTAAATTTGTGAAGCGCTCTGATGTGACAACTTTTGCAGGTAACTTGTGGAAATAGTTAAAGGAAAGAGACGGCGAGTAAACCTGTAATTTCCGTGGAAACAGATCCACCCAAATCGATGTCATTATTTGATATGACATCATTGGTTAGCCTCACTTACGTACCTCTTTTATAAAAGATTCCAGAGCCTAACTCGCTGATGGAGTTTTCCTTAAGGTATTTAGCTAAATCATTAGATTGTACAAAAAGGAAAATTACAGGAAAGCTCTGGAATCTAGGGCTGGTTCAAGCACCCAAGGAGAGAAAGCCTTGAGCAACCATATTACTCAGCACTATCACGATAGCGGAGTTTGCGGTATTGTTTTGGAAATTGAATAAGGTGACTCTTGCAATATCAGCTATTTTGTTCAAAATTGCACATTTTAGGTAGGGGAGTAGGAACCCAGAACGAGTCTGATAAAAAACTTGATTTATTCTTCACTTTTGACTGTTTGAGAACCCACTTACTATTCACTACCTAAATTTGTGAAGTGCTTTGGTGTGACAGCTGATTCTTTCAAGCCATCTATGCCTACTCAATTTCAACTTCAATATCGTCAAGACCGTTCTCAACACCGTTGGCTTGATCACCATCACCACCAACTGGTGACGCACCCAAGGCTCCAATTCCTGTAGGAATATTTCCACCCAAGCCCAAGAAGTCTTGTGCAGCAGTATTGACGGTATTACTAATGCCTGCGGAAGTGGCCTTGCTACCGTGGGGGCCGGAACTGGTTTTTCCAAATAAAATATTCCGTCTGTTACCGAAATTGCTACCGCTCAACTCAAAGTCGGCACCACCGACTAGCATCTGTTGTTGCTGATCAGATAACTCGTTAAGCAACTCAGATGTAATTATTTGATGTGACATGATTGTTAGCCTCACTTACGAAATTAGGTGTGTGTCCACCTAAGACCCAACTATAGGCATTGTTTGTCAGGATTTCATAAACCTGGAGACATAAAACAAAATTGCATTTTTGTTTCTCAAGATAGATATAAAATCCTGTATTTGTTTTAGATATATCAATGCGCTAGAGCAGGTATGGTCAATATTTGGTGTTTTTGAAGGTATTTACAGTAAATGAACATATTTTGGATACCTACAACCACAAGCTTTACATTATGGTTATGGTTAAAAAGTAAGCAAGGGCTGCACTACCTAAAGGAACTGTTAAATTGTCAATACCCAAAAATGAAACAGCTTCTAAAGCTGTAGCTATAACTGCTACTAAAAGTGATACTGCCCAAGCTTGCCAACTGTTTCCTTGAGTTCCAACTAAAATCAAACTACTGACAAGATAGCTAACCAGCATCATAGTCAGAGAGCCTTCCCAACTTTTTTCTGTCCCAAAAACTTTATACTTATGTTGACCAAAGCGTTGCCCAATTAAGGCTGCTAGTCCATCTCCCCAAGTCATAATCAAAATTCCTAGTGCTGCGTACTGGGGTTGTTGCAAGTACCAGAACCAGGCAACTAAAATACCGAAACTGACAGAGTAAAAGAATGTCCCTAAACTTTGGCGTCCAACGCTATTAATACCAGGAAGAATGGGCAATCGATAGGATAATAAGGTGATTGCACTCGCTAAAATAGAAGCTGTAATCCCGACGCTAGCGGGAATATCGAGCCACCAAGCGATTAAAATCACATTACCAGTGCCAATATGAACTATCTTCCGCACGATTTCTGGCTTGTCGGCAAAGCGGTTTACCACCCATGCAATCAGGAGAATGAGTAACACCCAAATTGCAGCGATGCCTTCGGCGGGCACAGCCAACGCAATTTGCAGCCATAAAACCGGAATTGAGGTGAATTCAGAAAATGTGATTAACAAAGATGCGACAAGATGAAAATTTTTACCTCTATAACTAATTTATAAGATTTAGGTAACTGTAATGAAACTATTATTAATTTGGCCGATTCGGGGCTACCGAATGTTTATCTCGCCATTGTTTCCTCCGAGTTGTCGCTTTCAACCAACTTGTTCGATGTATGCTATTGAAGCTATTGAACGATTTGGAGTATTGCGTGGTAGCTGGATGGCAACCCTGCGGATTTTGCGCTGTCATCCGTTTCATCCAGGTGGTTACGACCCCGTGCCAGAGGTGGTGGTGGAGCAGAGGGGCAGAGGAGCAGAGGAGCAGAGGGGCGGGGAAGAATAATTAATAAGCAATTTCTAATGCCTGATGCTCAAGTTAAAGGAAGTGTCGCTGGGTATAGCTATTTGGGGAGATGTCAACAGATGAGGTTGTCATCTACCTTGGGAAGGTTGAATAATTTAATTTAGACTTCTCATGATTAATCCCACTGCAATTTCTATACCAGAACCACAAATTCCTACTCCTGGTCCAAACCCGCTACCTAGTCCCAATCCTGAGCCGAATCCGCTACCGAGTCCCGAACCTGTACCAGGGCCAGCTATACCCCAACCATTACCGGGGCCTGTACCAGAACCAATACCTGCTCCCATTCCTCAAACAGTTCCAGCACCAATTCCCCAAACCATACCGGAACCTGTTTAGATTAACTTGGTAATGTAATCCAAAATCTCAAATCTAAAATCCAAAATGCTAAGAGCCGGAATTGTCGGACTTCCCAACGTCGGAAAATCTACTTTATTTAATGCTGTAGTTGCTAATGCCAAGGCAGAAGCAGCTAACTTCCCTTTTTGCACGATTGAACCGAATGTCGGCGTTGTCGCAGTACCGGATGAACGGTTAAATGTTCTTGCTAAGATTGCCAGTTCGGTACAAACTATCCCGGCGCGGGTTGAATTTGTAGATATTGCCGGTTTAGTTAAAGGTGCAAGTCAGGGTGAGGGACTAGGGAATCAATTCCTTTCCCACATTCGGGAAGTTGATGCGATCGTCCATGTGGTACGTTGTTTTGAGAATGACGATATTATCCACGTTGCTGGTTCTGTTGACCCAGCACGAGATATTGAAATCATTAATATAGAACTGGGTTTATCAGATTTAGCACAAATTGAGCGACGAATTGACCGCACTCGTAAACTAGCTCGTACCAGCAAAGATGCACAGTTTGAAATCACAGTATTAGAAAAATTAGCTGCGGCTTTAAATGAAGGTAAATCGGTGCGTCAGGTGAGCTTGAATGAAGAAGAAACAGAAATTATTAAAGGATTAGAACTGCTCACTTATAAGCCGATTATCTACGCGGCCAATGTATCTGAAGATGAGTTGGCAACTGGTAATCATTTTGTAGAAACAGTACGGCAAATTGCATCGACAGAAAATGCCCAAGTTGTGATAGTTTCTGCCCAAGTTGAAGCGGAGTTAGTAGAGTTACCAGAGGAAGATAAAGCTGATTTTCTTGCGTCTTTAGGTGTGGAAGAAGGCGGTTTGAAATCATTGATTCGGGCAACTTATACACTTTTGGGTTTGCGGACATATTTCACTTGTGGCCCCAAAGAAACCCGTGCTTGGACAATTAATGCTGGAATGTCTGCGCCTCAAGCTGCTGGTGTAATCCACAGTGATTTTGAGCGGGGATTTATCCGCGCCGAAACTGTTGCTTATAAAGATTTGGTAACAACTGGTTCGATGAATGCTGCAAAGGAGAAAGGGTTGGTTCGCAGTGAAGGGAAAGAGTATGTTGTGCAGGAAGGGGATGTAATGTTGTTCCGATTTAATGTGTAGGGGTAATTAATCAGTGACCGTTATCAATCAGATAATGGTCAACCCACACCAAGTTGCGTAGACTTTGCCCAACCTAGGCATCGCACTTGTAAATCTTGACAAAATATTCGATATATGTATGGTAACTTGCTAGCGATCGCAAATAAACCAGCAATCCTCAAAATCTAGTAGCTACTTCCACCCAAAACGTATACATAGGAACCCAAATTCTCATCATCTGTACCAACAATCACACCGCCTTTTGCACCAGGAACAAGTTCTATACCTTCAATTTTGTGGTAGTCAGAGCGGTAGAGGGGAACAAGTTGAGAACTTTGTCGCCATGCAATTTTGTTCCCATCCAATCCTAAATAACCAGCGACATACACAGCTGACTGAAATGGGCCATCATCTCCGGCATCACTTGCTGAGGTGATGTACACAATTCCTACGGGATCTATCTTAATATCTGAAATATGACGAACATTGCCAGATGGAAACGGTACTTTCAGATTGGCAGAACCTGCAAGAGTAATTTGATATTTAGCTAAGTCCAAAAATCCCCAAAAAATAGTTGCTGGTTGTTCTCCTTCACCTCGATGTCCCCAAATAGCAACTAATTTGCCGTCTATATTTTGTAATCCAAATGCTTCAAAATTATTTCCTGAAATAATTCCTGGAAGATTGAATTCCTTGAGAACTGAAATGGTCTTATTGGCAGGCTCTAACTTGATGTAATAAGCTTTTCCAGAACTACTTATAGCGAGAAAAGAAGATTTTGTTTTGTCTGGAACAGATGTTAAAGCTTCTAAATCTATGGGCAACTCTGTATTATTTGGCCAGTTCAAGGGGAAATATTCAGGTTGGTTTTTATCCTTAATGCTGATGATTGCTACACGACCTTGATTTTTTTGTTTGTTGTCATGGACAATCAGAAAATCGAGCGTATTGCTTTGCTGCTCTATCAAAGCCATACCACTGATGCCGAAAGGGATACCACCGCGAACCGGACGCCAATCTTGCGCCCCAACTTGCTGGGATATGAGTAACAATGCACTCAAGATTACTATATTTATAATTAACCTAAGAAATCGAGGCATATTGATTTAGCGAAGCTCTGAGTATCGGTAAGAGATGTGTGTTAGCCGATGCTCAATCATATCAAATCCAGGCGATCGCACCATTCAATAAAGCAGCTTTTTTGTACTCACAGCTATGGAGTCATTTAAGTAATTATACTAATGCCGGATTAAGATACAGATAATAAGTCCCGCCTTGGCAAGGCTACGGTATATAGGACTCCTATTTGATTTTTGAAAAAAATCAGTACAACTTGAAGAGGCTTGTTTCCTGTTGCCTATTGCCTATTGCCTATTGCCTACCTACGCAAATAATTTCAGAAATCAAAGCGGATTCCATAGACTTAAGATAGTACTTTCTGTAAAGAAAGCAATAATTCGTTGACAGTATAAGGCTTCGACAAAAACGTATTAATACCAATGGCAGCTGCTGCACTGAGCTTATTGTCAGACATAAGTCCACTACTGGCAATAATTCTGACTTGGGGATTGATTTTTTGCAGGGTACGGATGGCAGTCAAACCATCCAACGAAGGCAGCATCATATCCATCAGTACGACACTAATTTTGTCTCTATTTTTAGCGTATAACGCGATCGCCTCAATGCCATCACTGGCAATTAGGGTTTTGTAGTTGTGAGTTTCCAATGATGTTTTCGTTATCTCTTGAATGGCAACTTCATCATCCACAACCAAAATCAATTCTCCATGTCCTATCTGTGGTGGCAAATTTTCGGGGCTGAGTGTTTCCATTCCCCCCACTGCTGGCAAGTAAACCTTAAAGCTAGTGCCACTTCCAGGTTCGCTATACACGTTTACAAAACCTCCGTGGCTTTTAATAATACCCAGAACTGTGGAAAGTCCTAAACCAGTGCCTTGTCCCACATCTTTTGTGGTAAAGAATGGCTCAAAAATTCTATCTAATATTTCTCTAGGAATCCCAACTCCAGTATCGGAGACAGTAATCACTATGTAAGGCCCCTCTTTGGCTTCCAGGTTCATCCGGGCATAATTTTCGTCAATCAACAGATTTTCGGCAGAGATACTCAAAGTACCACCATTGGCCATGGCATCGCGGGCGTTAACGCAGAGGTTCATCAGTACTTGATGCAGTTGGGTGCTATCTCCAGAAACCATCCACAAATCCTGTGGTACATCAGTGCTGATTTCTATAGATTTAGGAAATGTCTCTTTAAGAATCTTGCCAACTTCCACAATTATATGTTTGAGTTGCAAAGTGATGCGCTTCCCTTCTACACCTCGTGCAAAGGATAGCACCTGTTTGACTAAATCAGCACCGCGTCTAGCGTTGATTTCCAGAATTTCCAGTAGATGACGAGTCCGCTCGTCTGCATCGGGAAATTTCAGCGGTAGCAGTTGCGCTCCTGCTAAAATCGGTGTCAGGATATTATTGAGGTCATGAGCAATACCACTAGCTAAAGTGCCAATACTTTCCAGGCGTTGAGCGCGAAACAATTGGGCTTCTAAATGTTTTTTCTCGGTAATATCTGTGTCAACGGTAAGAATTGATTTAGGTTTGCCCTGTTCATCGCATACTAGACTCCAGCGACTAGCAACGAGAATTTCCTTGTCCATTTTAGTCAGTTTAGTTAACTCACCCTGCCACTTACCTTTACTAAGAGTTTGCAACAGAGCAGCTTCGATTTCTGGTGAAGGTTCGTCATACAAAAGCTCACTAGCATTTTTGCCCCAAGTCTCTGTCGCTTTCCAGCCGTAAAGTGTTTCTGCACCTTGGTTCCAGAAAATAATTTGATTGTTTAAATCTCGGACGCAAATGGCATCTGTGGTGACATCTAGTAATGCTGCTTGTTCGCGGATTTTTTCTTCTGCCAATTTGCGATCGCGCAGTGCGGCTTGCCGTTCGCTAATATCGATACTGGCGCATGTCACGCCGACAACTTCTTGCGCCTCATTTCGCAATGGCTCGACAGTTAAATCGTAATATCGAGTTGTGTCCTTGATGGTTATTGACACTTCCTCTCGCGTTCCTATCCCCGTGGTTAGCACCCCACGTTTAATTGTGATGAGACGTTGAGCATCTTCTACTGGGATGATATCTAAGTCTTGTTTGCCCAATATTTCTTCAACAGTCACTCCAGATGGGGGATTGTAAACCCAGGTATAGCGTAACTCTTGATCTTGGTTGTAGACAAAGATTGGAGAGTTTTTCAGGGCAACCCGAAATCGCTCCTCACTATGGCGCAGCGCGTCGTCTGCCCGTTGACGCTCAATGGCATAACGCATAGAACGCACCAGCAAGTCGCCAGTTACTTGCCCTTTTACCAAATAATCCTGTGCTCCTTGCTGCATTGCCCTAGTTGCTAGGGTTTCATCATCTATACCTGTCAGCACAATTATTGGAGTAGCTTTTGCCTGAAGGTGAGCCATGACAAAGGTTTCCAATCCCTGGCTATCTGGCAGCGAGAGGTCTAACAGAATTACATCAAAAACTTCCTTTGCTAGGTAGTTGAGGGCTTCGGAAAGCCGCTCAACAGGCATCAACTCAACTACAACTGTGCTAACTTCCTTTAACAACTCCTGTAATAAAAAGACATCACCAGGGTTATCTTCTACTAACAAAACTTTAATATTTTTACCTGCCATTTCCACTACTCCGGTGGCAGTTTTACGATCGCAAACCAAAAATTTTCTATTGATTGTACAATTTTAACGAATTGATCGAAATCTACTGGCTTAGTTATATAACAGTTGGCAGAAAGATTATAGGCTTTGAGGATATCTTCTTCAGCTTGAGAAGTGGTCAGGACGACTACAGGAATTCGTTTGAGGTTTTCATCTCCTTTAATTTCTGCCAGTACCTCCCGCCCATCTTTTCTAGGGAGGTTTAAATCCAGCAGTATAATATCTGGATGGGCTGCCTTAGCATATTTATCCTGTTTTCGCAAAAATGCCATTGCCTCTACACCATCTTCGACCACATTTAAGTGAATCGAGATTTTGCTATCTTCCAGGGCGATGCGTGTGAGTTGGGCATCGCCAGGATTATCCTCTACCAACAAAACCTCAATAGGCATAATCGCTGTTATGGTTCTCACCATTGCTTACCTGCTATATCTGGAATTGTGAAGTAGAAAGTCGAGCCTTGACCCGGTTTCGACTCAACCCAGATCCGGCCGCCGTGGCGTTCTATAATTTTCTTACAAATTGCCAGACCAATTCCAGTACCGGGATACTTGTCTCTACCGTGCAAGCGCTGAAAAATTATAAAAATACGTTCAGCATACTGGGATTCCAAACCAATTCCATTATCGCGCACTGAGAACAAATATTCGTTTTGAGTGGGCATTGGGCATTGGGCATTGGGCATTGGTTCTTCTTCCTCCCCCTGCTCCCCCTGCCTCCCCTGCTCCCCTGCTCCCCTGCCCCCCTGCTCCCTCTGCCTCCCCTGCTCCCCTGCCTCCTCTGCTCCCTTCACTACTCCAATATGAATTTGTGGCTGCTGATTTTGGCAAAATTTGATCGCGTTGGCGATGAGGTTTTGAAATACTTGTGTCAATTGGGTAGGATCAGCCATCACTTGAGGTAGAGTATCATAAGTGACAATTGCTCTACTATCTGCGATCGCAATTTGAAGATTAGCGATCGCCTGCTCTAAAACAACACTACAATCAACTGGCATAAAGGGCTGTCCACGGGTGCTGACGCGAGAATAGTTCAACAAATCGTTGATTAAGGTCTGCATCCGGCGGGCCCCATCTACTGCATAGTTGATAAACTGATCGGCATTGGCATCTAGCTGATTTTTGTATCTTCGCTCTAATAGTTGTAAATAACTAGTTACCATCCGCAACGGTTCTTGCAAATCATGGGAAGCGATATATGCAAACTGTTCTAATTCTGCATTGGAACGTGCAAGTTCTTGACTTTGCTGGGTTTCTTTTTCTAAGAGTTGCGCTTGAGATAAAGCAATCCCTATTTGGTTAGCTAATTGCTGTAACAACTCCATCTCAAAGTTATTCCACTGTCGAGGTGCGGCACACTGATGAGCCAGCAACAAGCCCCAAATGCCATCCCTGACAAGAATCGGCACTACCAGGTTAGCCCTGACAGCAAACTGCTGAAGAAATTCTCGATGGCATGGTTGAATATGAGCAGCTTCAATGTCTTCAATAGCACTTACTCTTCCCTGGCGATATCTTTCCAGGTATTCTTCTTTAAAGCATGGATCAAAAATATTTTCTCCTAGAATTACCGGCCAACCAGGTAGCACTGCCTCTTGTACAACTGTTCCTGAACCATCTGGCCAGAGTTGAAAAATCAAAACTCGGTCAGCTTGGAGTAATTTTTGTACCTCTGTTACCGTAGTTTGGAGAATTTCGTCTATTTGTAAAGATTCTCGAATTTTCAGGGTGATTTCGGCAAATAATTGCGATCGCAGATTTTGTCGCTTTAATTCTTCATCTGCCTGCTTGCGATCTGTGATATCTGTATAAGAACCCACCATCCGTACAATATCACCCAATGCGTCCCAAAGTGCCTGTCCTCGATCTAGAATCCATTTATAGCTGCCGTCTTGGCACTGGACTCGATATTCACAGACGTAAAACGGTGTTTTCTTGGCAAAGTGGTCTTGGAAAGCTTGAAGTACCCAATCTCGCTCATCGGGATGGATTCGTTTTGTCCATTCATCCCAACGGTGGGAAACTTCGTGGTCTTTATAGCCGAGCATTTCCTTCCATCGAGTTGAGAAGAACACTTCATTAGTCTTGAGGTTCCAATCCCAAATACCATCATTATTACCATGTAATGCTAATTGCCAACGTTGTTCACTTTCCCTTAGTGCTTCTGCTGTTCGCCGTCGTTCAGTAATGTCTTGGAAATAAACAGACAAGCCGTCTTTTGCCGGATAGGCGTGGACTTGAAGCCAGCAGTTTAGTAGCGGATCAAACTCCTCAAATTCTACGCTAACCTGTTCTAAGATTGCCCTGTGATACTCACGATAGAATGTTGTGTCGGTAATTTCTGGAAACGCCTCCCAGATGTTTTTACCCAAAAGCTCATTCTGGGTTTTTTGTAACAGCCGTTCTGCTTGACCATTAATATAAGTAAATCGCCACTTTTTATCCAAGGCAAAAAAACCATCAGTGATGCTTTCTAGAAGATTGGTGATCCGAGTTCTAGCGGCTTCAGATTGGGCGCGGGCTGCTTGCTCATGTGCCATCAGTTTCTCAGTAATTTGAGATACTTCAGTTACATAACGTCTGAGTTCTAATTGGTCGATTACCAAGCGACTTAAACCTACAAACGCCTCCACTTGTTTTTGGCTTAGTTGCCGTGGAACTTGGTCAATTACACACAGAGTTCCCAGCATATCTCCCTTCGGAGTAATTAATGGTACACCTGCATAAAACCGTATATATGGGTAGCCAGTCACTACTGGATTATTTGCCAACTTTTCATCAGCTAGCGTATCAGGAACCACAACAACATTACGCTGCTCTTGGCAAAGATAAGACAACCCAACACTCCGGGGCATTTCTGATACATTTAAACCTACTTTTGCCTTAAACCACTGACGATTTTCATCAATGAAATTTACCAAAGAGATGGGAGTGCCACAAATAAATGCCGCTAACTGAGCAAGATTGTCATAAGCTTCTTCGGGTTCGGTGTCAAGAATTTGATACTTGCGGAGAGCTTCTAACCTCACAGCTTCTGTATCAATGTGTCCAGCTTTCATTAACTTTTCTTAATAAATTTTAATTTTATATTCATTCAGCAGCTTGGCTACTGTATGAATAGCTTAACGTCGTGTACAACCTTTACTCTAACTTAGCTATCTGCCTCCCTTGCTTATCAGGGAAGAACCAAAATTTAAAGCCTTTTTCTTTATTGTGGGTTTTGAGACGCGATAAATTGCCGTCTCTACAACTGTTTTGGTCTTATCTGAACTGTATTGACTTATAACCTCCCAATGGACATTCCTAATCGGACGACTGGAAACGAGGTAAAAAAGATTTCGTGAAGTGATATTTAACCAAAGATCAAAAACCCGGTTTCTATAAGAAACCGGGTTTATTATGGTAATATAGTACAGAATTCTGAAAATACTGCTCCTCAACTACACTTAAGGAGCTGTATTATCTCTCCAATTTGTTACCTCTCAATTGCTACCTTATTCTCCATAAACACTAGATATGGATGAAGGGAAGTAAGTTAGAGAGTTAATTAGGGAATTACCAAATACTTTGATGGAAATGCCTAGGGTGTTGATGTCACAGTTGTTTTGTCTCAACTGCTGCAACACTTTCTCGAATAATACTCAAGAGAAGATTGAAAATCGACGCAAGGTGTGAAAGCATCTAAACTAAAAGCCGATTGCTTATTACACTATCGTGATTTTCTGTGAGGTAACAATCAATCTACTCTAAACCGCCACCAGCATTAGCTGCTCTGATTAGGGTTGCTAGATCTACAACGTCTGCAGCACCAATGGCATCAATTTGCGCTGCAATAGCTCCTTCAATTGTGGTAGGAGGTGTGGATGAAGCTGCTACAGCAGTTGGGGTTACTGTGAGGCCTGTGACAGTTTCTAAGTTTGTACCTGGATCAGTACTACCATCAATGACAACGGCAACGTCGCTAAAGTCTGTACCTAGAGCTGCAACCACTTCAGCACTGACGCTGATAGAAGAACCTGATGGTCTAACTATTGTAACCGCACCACGAGCAGCAGCTTGATTTGCGCTTGCAGGTGCAGCGAATAAATTACCAACACCAACCAAACCTAATACGCAAACGCTGCCTTTGATAATTTTAGATAGTTTCATGATTCACAAGCTCCTTGTGTTTTCATCTTTGCGTTTTCAATATAACCTTGAGTTCGGAGGAATATTTCAGTAATAACACTGAAAATATTCAAAATATCAGAGGTGATAAATTAAAAAATCTAATAGAAGAAATTGTTAGTATAGACCTGAGCAATAGCAGTCAAATACATATAAAAATATAGATTCTGTAAGGCTTGTATTTACTTAATACCGTGATAAAAATTGTGGCAATGCTTACCAAGTTTGGATTTTCGACAATCAAATCCCAAAAGTACTAGAAGTAAGGCTTTAGACTGCTTCCAGCATCATAATTCTCTGTAAACTCAGCTTAATAATTAGTGACACATTTTGAGCAATACCCATGTCGTATCTTTGCCAAATCTTAAGTGCATCTTCATGGGTAATATGCTGTGGGCAACGATTTGAAGCTCCAGACTGATTGCGATTCTCGTATGGATGCACAATATTTTGTAAAGGTGCACAACTGTAAGCCCTTACCATATTCCACACAATTGAAACCGGCTATAAAATCTAGTTATAGGTTGGGTAGAGTGATTCTCTGAAATAAAGGGCTATGCGATCGTACAAAGCACCCACCAGAAGCGATCTGATGGCAAACCCCCAAAATTTCTTGGTAATGTTGGCTTTCGTGCCTACACAAGGTTTTTTAGTCTTTAACTGAAATTATTTAAATAGAAATAGATTTTTGATTTAAAGATTATATCTGTCTTGTACCAGTAGCGAGGTAGAGAATCAATATAGCCAAAAATTGCCTCAGCGTTCTGCTCAAGCACCATTTAACTTACTATGTTTATTGTCCCCCAGTTCAATGGGCTACATCTGCCTACGCTTAGGTCATTATGGCAAAATCTAAGAAAAGCTCTACCCCCATCAATCTCAGCGATCCACAATATTATCTTAACCGAGAGTTAAGCTGGCTAGAATTTAATGGCAGGGTATTACATGAAGCCTGTGACGATCGCACCCCACTTCTAGAACGCCTCAAGTTTTTGGGAATATTCAACTCTAATTTAGATGAGTTTTTCATGGTGCGCGTTGCTGGTTTAAAGCAACAAGTAGAAGCGAAAGTCAGCCTGTTAACTCCCGATGGTCGGACACCACAACAACAGTTAGACGATATTAGGTCTACCCTCATTCCCCATGTCAAGAAAGAGCATCAACATTTTGAAGAAGTACTTCGTCCGCTACTAGCAAATCATGGTATCCATATCCTGAATTACATAGATTTGAATCAAAAACAGCGGACTCATCTCGACAATTATTTTGAGGAACAAGTTTTTCCAGTTTTGACTCCTCTGGCTGTTGATCCCAGCCATCCCTTTCCTTTTATTTCTAATCTCAGTCTGAATCTGGCTGTTGTGGTCAAAAACCCAGAAACTGAAGAAGAATTCTTTGCCAGAGTCAAAGTCCCCAGCGTTCTACCACGATTTTTACCCATACCGCCTGAGTTGGGAGATCAGAATAGTGACAAACCTGCCCACTGGACTGGAGTACCTTTAGAACAGGCGATCGCTCATAACTTAGAATCTCTATTTCCAGGGATGAATATTCAAGAATATCATCCGTTCCGGATTACCCGTGATGCCGATTTGGTTTTAGAAGAAGATGAAGCAGATGATTTATTGTTAGCGATCGAACAGGAATTACGAAAACGGCGACTAGGTGGGAGTCCAGTCCGGCTAGAAATTCAATCCCAGACTCCTGACATAGTGCGATCGCGATTATTGCAAGATTTGGAATTAACAGAAAGCGATCTCTACGAAGTAGACGGACTTTTGGGACTGCGGGATTTGATGTATTTTATGTCCTTGCCATTGCCAGAACTCAAAGATCCACCACGTCAATCTGTTGTACCAATACGCCTGCAAAGGCTGAGAGAACCGAGTTTAGATCCAGATGTCCTGGAAACGGACGAAGGAAAAGACTTTTTTGCTGTGATTCGGGAAAAGGATTTACTAGTACACCATCCTTATCAATCCTTTTCAGAAACAGTCGTGCGCTTTATTACCCATGCCGCCTACGATTCAAATGTGTTAGCCATCAAGATGACCCTTTACCGGACTTCTGGCGACTCACCCATTGTCAATGCCTTAATTGCCGCTGCCGAAAATGGCAAGCAGGTATCTGTGCTAGTGGAATTAAAGGCGCGATTTGATGAAGAGAATAATATTTACTGGGCAAGACGACTAGAAAGAGTTGGAGTTCATGTAGTCTATGGTTTAGTGGGGCTGAAAACCCATAGTAAAACCGTCATGGTAGTACGGCGCGAAAAAGACCGGATACGTCGCTACGTGCATATTGGGACTGGTAACTATAACCCCAAAACCGCACGACTGTATACAGATTTGGGATTGTTTAGTTGCCGTGAAGAATTGGGTGCTGACATCACAGATTTATTTAATTTCTTGACAGGCTACTCTTTGCAAAAATCTTATCGAGAGTTGCTGGTTGCGCCTGTGAATATGCGCGATCGCTTTTTGTCACTAATTCACCGCGAAATCGAAAATGTTCAAAACGGTTTTTCTGGGCGCATTGTTGCCAAAATGAATTCCCTAGTCGATCCACAAATTATCGCCACACTATATGAAGCTTCCCGCGCCGGAGTGCAAATTGACTTAATTATTAGGGGTGTTTGCTGTTTGCGCCCAGGACTCAAAGACATTAGTGAAAATATTCGCATAATCAGCATTGTCGGTCGCTTTTTAGAACACTCTCGGATTTATTATTTTCATAACAATACACAGGAGGAAATCTATATTGGCAGTGCCGACTGGATGCGCCGCAACCTAGATCGCCGAGTCGAAGTAATTACCCCAGTCAAAGACCCAGATATTGCTAAAGATTTGCAAGAAATTATGGGAATTATGCTCGCAGATAATCGCCAAGCTTGGGAATTACAAGCCGATGGCACTTATATTCAACGTCGTCCCTATGATGATTCTCCAGAAGCAAATTCCCAAAAAATTCTTATGAACATGGCATTACGCTCAACTGGTGTAGCCTCAAACCTGATTGATTAAAAAATAAGTTCTTATACCTTGACAACTAGCTCAACTTAGTTTTTTTTTAGAAAAATTTAATTTTCTGA
Source organism: Nostoc sp. CALU 1950 (assembly GCF_051172895.1). Lineage (NCBI taxonomy): Bacteria > Bacillati > Cyanobacteriota > Cyanophyceae > Nostocales > Nostocaceae > Nostoc > Nostoc sp. CALU 1950. The sequence goes on from NZ_JBDNJQ010000060.1 coordinate 19,507, forward strand.
GCAGTTGTCTAAGTTGTTTTTCATGGGTTCACACAAGTTATTCAACCATAGGATAGAGTCAGGGCTGGCACTTGTTCTCATAAACTAGAGGGGTTATTTTGAATAATTTAGTCTTTCCCCTCAATGTTAATGTTATCCTGTGAGCTTTCTACCTTGCGTGTTCTAGTAGTTGACGACCACGAACTGACTCGTTTAACCTTGCAATTGGTTTTCTCTTGCCAGGAAAATATTCAAGTAGTAGGTTTAGCCAGCAATGGTGAAGAAGCGATAGAAATGGTTAAACGTTGCCATCCTGACGTCATTGTTCTAGATTTACAAATGCCTGTCATGGATGGCTGGAGTGCATCTAGTCACATTAAAGCTATATCTCCGAACACCCAGATTCTTGCTTACTCCTCAGTAGAAGACGTAAATTTTCAGGGGACAAAGGCAATGTCTAGCTTTGATGATGTTTGCAAGAAAGATGTGCCTACAAGCGAACTTGTTGCCCTAGTTAGGCAGTTAGGTCAGCGTGCAGGAGATGGTTCATTTGCAGGATAAATGATACAGCAATATTGCTTCGTCAACTCAGGCTTAGTTCAATTCTGGGGGTTTGAGCACATGATAATAGTGAGGAGCGTCGGTATAGCCTAAAGTTAAGGGTTAAACCGACGCTATTTTTAATGATTTTTACTCTACCGGAATGGTGCGTCTAAATTCATCAATTAATTCATCCAATTCTTCCAAAGCCTGATTTACGTCAATTCTCAAAGTTCCCAGGTTTGGTTGCTCCAGAAGGCTTAACAGGTACTCGCGTTTATTTTGAACTGCGACGATTCGCTCTTTTATAGTCTGTAGATCCATTATTTTTTTCCTATCTTTAACTACCTTTAAGTTTAAAGTTAACTCAAAATCTCATATTCTGGGACACTATACGCCCTTTTAACTGGGAACGATGTTCTTCCCTAATTTGTTACTCATAGCCGATGATAATAAAACTGACGTATTCAGACTTTATACTAATTTAAGCTCATGCTACGCCAAATCTCTTTGGGAACACTCGGTTTAACAATCGGCGGCATATTAACGGTCATTGGCTTCGTCGCCTATGCTGATAATAATGCCACACTCAATCTTGTCGGATTTTTTTACGGGATTCCTCTCTTGTTGGGAGGACTAGCGCTGAAAGCTAATGAACTTAAGCCAGTACCCTTTAGCCAAACTACGTCACCTTCAGCATTAATGCTACGCCAGCAGCAAGCAACTGATACTCAAAATAAAATTCGCAAAGACATCACCCGATATTGCTACGGTCAAGATGCTCATTTAGATACAACACTTTCTTTTCTAGGTTTAAGTCCTACAGATCAAGAACGACCAACAGTCACAGGGTTGCGAGAAATAGAAGTCAATGGGAACTATGCCCTAATTTTAGAATTTGATTCACCGCTAATACCATTTGATGCGTGGCAAAAAAAGCAGGAAAAAATGACCAACTATTTTGGCCCTGGATTGGAGATTCAAATAACACAGCCATCTGAAAATACAATTGAGCTAGCGTTGATCAATACTCAAAAAGAGTCACTAGTCAGCAGTCAATAGTCAGAGGATGTTTTAAAAGTCCTTTTATCGGGAGTAAAACGTTTTAGATCCCCAAAGTCTCCCTTGTTAAGGGGGACTTTTATTCTGGTTCCCTTTTTTTTAGAGGTCAGAGAGGATATAGAAGTGATTAAAATTACATCCAACCACTTTTAAAACATCCTCTCAAGAAAAAAAATTATTGTTACCCAGACTCCATATCTTTATGGCTTTTAAGTTATTTTTTGTGATTCTCTTAACCACTGACCAAAAAGTTACTTTTCTAAACGAACTGCATACCACTGTAAATATTTTCCAGGGCCAATATCTAATTCGCAACTAGTGTCGAGTAAATATTGTGCTTGAGCGTCCAAAGTATCAAACTTTTGCAAGTCAGGCGGCAAATCTTGAGTTATGAGTTCTTGGAGAGTTGTTTTGAGCTTGTCTAATAACTCTGATAGTGTCAGAAATTGTTCTGGTTGATTTGTTTCTAGAACAACAAAGTTATCCTGCTGATACATTAATGAGTCTGGCATTTTAAAGATTTGGTGAATGTAAATAGGGTTAGATTTTTTGTAAGATTTTCCGGTTGTTTGTATAGTCAAAAAATGGCGGTTTTATGTGTTGATTTGAAGTATTTATTAATTTTAATTTAGTAATTTCAGAATAAACAACCGATTTTTTAGTTGACTGATATATTGTAGTAGAAATCTGCCTATCTTTAAAAAGTTGCTTGAGTAACATATCTAGTTAATTCAGATTTTAGGTGGATTTATGCCAAGTATTACTAAATATACTGAATCGAATTAAATAAGAATTTTTACTTAATTTGCTAACCTAGATTCACTAGATAATAAAGCTTTGCACTAAGCTTTATCTGATCCTTATGTAATTATACTAAATCTCAGCAAGCCTTGCCGAATAGACTAAATAAATTTAAGTCAGGTGATATTAATAATTTACTATTAGCTATCTTCTAAGCGGATTTTGGCAATTGCATTGCTCTGCCTTACTAAGTTTCTAAACTAACTACAGAACTACATAATTCAGGTATGTATTTGCAATTCTCAAAAAAATTGTAATTTGACTTTAACAATGGGGAAATATAAAAGTAACAATTTCCTCTCATAACCATAGCTGAACAAAAAGGTAACAATTGCCTTCGTGCTCCAATTATAGATTGTCTATGCAACTTAGTTATCTACCGCTTGCTTGGCTCAAGAACATTGAGCAGTCCATTGTCAAAAAACAGTTGATTTTGAGGCCAGACACACCTTTGTCGCAAATCCCCGCATTGAGGAAAATAGCGATCGCCCCCATGCGATCGAGTTGCACAGCCTTTTTCAGCATAGTCCCGCAAGTGGAAGGCAACTCATGTCAGGCATAAGCCCATTTCCTCTTTCTACAAAGCAACCGCCACTGATTCTAGTGGCTGATGATGACAAGACCATCCGAGTGTTGTTGCGTAAAGCTATGGAACAAGAAGGTTATCGAGTGGTCGAAGTCAATGATGGTAAGCAATGTTTAGATGCTTACGAGGCTATCAAACCAGATATAGTTTTGCTAGATGCTGTAATGCCTGTGATGGATGGCTTTACCTGCTGTAAGCACTTGCTCCAAATTGCCAGGAATAATTTAATATCAGCCCTTGCGAATTTTGATACTAACTCGACCCTTAAAAATACAGTTATATCCAAGATATGGGAGCGCACTCCCATCTTGATGATCACATGCTTGGATGATGAGGAATCTGTAAACCGTGCTTTTGACGCTGGGGCGACTGATTATGTAACTAAGCCAATTCACTGGCCTGTATTGCGCCAGCGGTTGCGCCGACTGCTACAACAAGCGCAAGTATACAAACAATTAGAGGCGGCAAACCAAGCTTTGCATCACCTTGCCAATGTAGATGGCTTAACTGAGTTGGCTAATCGTCGCCGCTTTGACGATTATCTTAATACTCAGTGGATTAACCTCGCACAAGAGGGATCTCCTTTGTCAATGATTTTGTGTGATATCGATTTTTTTAAATTTTATAACGATAGATATGGTCATCCGGCTGGGGATGTCTGTTTACAAAAAGTGGGTGCTGTCTTAAGTCTTAAGGTACAAAAACATCAGGATTTAGTAGCGCGTTATGGTGGCGAAGAATTTGCTGTGATTATGCCATACACCCCTGCATCTGGTGCAGTTCATGTTGCCTCTGTGATACAAGCCGGAGTTAAAGATTTACAAATTGTTCATGACGAGTCTGCTGTGAGTGAGTATGTCACTCTTAGTATGGGCGTGGCGACTGTTGTTCCTAATTGGGAATCCTCACCTTCAGATTTGATCGTGATGGCAGATAAGGCACTTTATCAAGCAAAGGCTGGGGGGCGCGATCGCTTTATCTCAAGTTCTTAATTGTCATTTGTCATTAGTCATTGGTCATTTGTCAATACCCAATACCTAAGAAGGATAAACTGGCAGTGTGAAGTGAAACCATGCTCCATTATTGGGGGCAGAGTCTACCCAAATTTGACCATAATGTGCTAGGACGATGCGTTGGCATAGACAAAGACCAATGCCGTAACCTTCTGTGTCTTCATCCCGTTGCAGTCGGAAGTGATTTTCAAAGATGCGATCGCGATTTTCTACAGGAATACCAGGCCCAGTATCGCCAATACTAAACTGAACTTTTTGCGTAGTGCGGTGCAATCCGGCGACGCTAATTTTGCCACCTTCTGGGGTGTATTTGATGGCATTATCCAACAGATTAACTAGCACTTGCCGGATGCGTTCTGGGTCAGCATATACATAGGGCAAGTCATTGGGAATATCCGTTTCTACTTCTTGGGATTTGGCGGTGTAGCGATCGCACAATTCTTCCAGTACATCTAAACATAGTTTACCTAGCTGTACTTTTTGTGGTAAAATTGGAAACTCCGTATCTTTTCCCCGACCCACCTGTAAAAGGTCGGCAATCATCCGATCAATGACTTTAGTTTGATTACGGGCTTGTTTTAATAGATGCGCTGTCAGGGACGGTTTGAGGCGCTGGAATTGGCCTGTCTCTAAATTGTAATTAGATTGGAGAGTTTCTATAGCGATCGCGGCGGCAGTTAGGGGATTGCGGAGATCGTGCGCCAGCATCGCAATCACCCGATCTTTAAACTGTAGCTGCTCTTGGAGGTTATCTTTTTCCTGTTTCAAGCGAAAAATTTCGTCTGAGAGTCGGATTAGTTCAGCAGAAACAGCAACCGAACGGATAGTGGATTTGGGTGATGTCACCCTAACATTGTCGTCTATCCGTTCTTGTAAGTCTTCCTGTAATTTTAAGTAGGCGTCTACAGCAGCTTGCCACCGAGGCCACCAATTTTTCAATTGCGCTATGATATTACTCCCAGCTAAAACCTGTCGTGGTTCGGGATGAATTTTGATTAAAGCTGGTGTTGCTACCAATTTAAAGTGTTCTGCTAAGTAAGGTTGTTGTCCAACATCGATAGTTTGAAGTTCAAAACTATACTCAGCCTGCAACTCTTTTAAGTAAGCACGTATTCGCTGCACTTGTTGGCGGGACTTGGGGCGTCCATCGACAAACAGTAACAGCTGGAGGGGAGCCTCAGAATAAATAGGCTGATCCTGGGAAACTTGCATGTAATCGTGTTTCAGCACTGGTAACAACCCGGTGACGCTTTACAGAAAGTAAAATGGACTGACGGTTGTCGATGGTCGTTGTTTTTCTTCTTAATATCTATTTTAGATTTTCATATTCCTATCCGATCTGCGTTTTTGACATTAGATATATCTTTTTCAGCCTTTTGCCCCCTTTTAGCTAACTTCATCTCCAAGAAACACCCAAGCCCCTTGGATATAAGTCTTAATTTGCCCTGAATTAAAAATTTTCGCCAGAGTTATCAGCTGAAAACGTTATTACTATGTCAAATCGGTTAGTGCAGCAGCTTGTCAATTTGAGTACTCGCTTTGAACAAGCGATCTCCAAACAAACGCAGATGCTAATTGTATCTAATTTATCAGGAAGCTGTTAACTGTTCAGACCAAGTTTGTAGAGGGTTTTCTCAACCGCCAGTGCATGGGATGAAGTGTCTTCTTTGCCTCTACTCAATCCTACTAATGATTGTGAAAACAGCCATAGCTAACTATGCACTGCCTCTATAACTTGCGAAGCGCATCTTGTGCCCAGCTTTCCTAAAAGAACCGCTGCCCTATCCCAGATGAACAGGGGATGGGTTGCCAGAGAGAAAGCTTTGGATAACATAGAGGCGATGCCTACGGCGGTAAACTACGCACTTTTAGAGGAAGCACTCACTGCTTTCGAGGCTGCCAAGAAACTCTTGACCACAGCACAAGTAGCACTTTCTCTAGAAAATCAATTTAGAGATACTAGGGAAACTGCTGCGACACTTGACTGTTTTACCTATAACCTCAGCCGCCAAGAATAACGAACTTACGCTAAATTCCTGGAATTGCTTAAAACTGGCATTTTCCAGCTATTGCCTTACTCAGCTTACCATCGTCAGATGAATAATTGCCAAAATCGATTGTAAGCCAGCGTTAGCGAACTTTATCTATCTATTCCCCTCCTTGGGTGAGGCTAAGAGGGAATTTAATCCTAGTCTATCACTTCAGTTGCTTGGCGTAGGCTTTGCCCGCCGTAGGCATCTCATTATAGTGTATCTGGAAGAAGATTAAAGCTTTTACTAGCTAAAGAACGGTTTAGCTAGTTATCAATCAGTTATCCGCTCTAATAATGTAATATTTCCAAAACTATCTGAAAATTTGTGATAATCCTTGTGGTGGAGTCCTAGATTAGATCACTCAAATAACAAAACTCTTATCTAGCAGGCATTCCAGATTTATTTATGTTTTTTTTTCAAAAATGTTAGTTTGCCAGAATTTTAGGGAATTCTATAAATAAGCATGGGAATTATCAAAACCTAATGGCTGTAAAACGAAGACAATACGGTAGCTTTTGCTACCGTTTACTCATTTTTGGAGATATCATCATCACCAACAGAGACATTTACGAAGAAGATGCCGTGAGTCGGTAGTGTCGTTTTGGTGATACAAATAGTCAGAGAGCAGAAAAAGCAGGGATACAAGGGATACAAGGGATATAAGCGGAAAAAGAGAAAACCATGCCCAATGCCCAATGCCCATTTAATGAACAGTCTGCGCTAGGGTAGGAATTGAAACTCAATTTGTGATTTCCTGTGCTTCCCTGCAAACGTCCAGCTGTATTTCTAATTTGGGCTGTTCTACTCACTTCCTTAACAGCCTGTGCTAACAGTCCAGTCGCCAAAAACCTTGAGCAATCTTTGGCGGCAGATCCGAAGCTGCAAAGCAATCCAGCTGTCTTTGGAGAATCTCAGACTAACCAACCGCAAGCACAGCCAAACGAATCAACAGTTCAGTTACCAGTTGATTTTCCCAAAGATATCCCCCTATACTCCAATGCCAAGCTAGAGGAAGTTACACCTGCTAACGGTTCAGAAAATAGAGTCTCAACTCGTTGGTTGAGTTCTGACCCCAGTAACTTTATTGCTAGCTTTTATCGCAGCCAGTTTCAAACAAATAACTGGCAGATTTTACAACAGCCAACAGATGATGCGGGAGGTGCTTTTGAGGCACGTCGTAACGATTTGCTGTTGAAGGTTTCCATTCAGCCTAAATCAGTTACTAACGCCACACCTAATCAACCCCAAACAGCAACCGAATTACTGATTGAATACACACCTAATAGTACTGCAACGGCACAATCTACCCCAACTGCAAATCCTAACGAAACTACTAACGCCGTTCCTCAACCAGTAGATCCACAGTTTATTGGCCCGACACCACCCGCAAACTTGGCAGCACAGCCACCAAGCACGGCTAATAATCAAATAACTCCTACAGCGACACCTGAATCTCAGGAATTTAACGATCTGAACAAAGCACCGCAAGAATGGCGGCAATATATCCAAGACTTGGCTGCATTAGGTGTTTTGTCTTTAGAGCCAAAGACAACTAAGAGTAACTCTACTACCACAACTAACCAGTTTGAACCCAGTAAAATCATTACACATCGGGAATATGCTCGTTGGCTAATTGCTGCTAACAATGCTATGCATATCAGCAATCCAGCTAAACAAATTCGCTTGGCATCAGAAACTACTCAACCAGCTTTTAGTGATGTTTCGGCAAAAGACCCTGATTTTCCAGCAATTCAGGGATTAGCTGAAGCTGGGTTAATTCCCAGTCCGTTGTCTGGAGATTCTACAGTAGTTTTGTTTCGTCCTGATGCACCCCTAACGCGGGAACAGTTGCTGTTGTGGAAATTACCTCTAGATACTCGCCAAGCTTTACCCTCTGCTAACTTAGATGCAGTTAAACAAACCTGGGGTTTCCAAGATGCAGCGCGAATTGACCCCAAGGCTTTAAGAGCGGTGTTGGCTGATTATCAAAATGGCGAACAATCAAATATTCGGCGGGTGTTTGGTTATACGACTCTGTTTCAACCCAAAAAACCAGTAACTCGTGCTGAGGCTGCTACAGCTTTGTGGTCTTTCGGTACTCAGGGTGAAGGTGTATCGGCTGCTGAGGTTTTGAAATTAAAAGGCGGTTAGTCTCTCATTAGCATAAAAGTGAGCAATTACCTTCTAAAAGGTGGTAATGTTTGCCATTTCTTTGTGAAATAACTATTTTTTATCAAGAGAATGTAAATCTAAGTATTTTCAGCGTTTTTATCCGTGTTTGATGAAATTTTGAGGCATAGTTAGGTAAAACAACGTAAATTAACTCAAACGAACAAATACCACGGGTAAAACAAATATGAAAAAACAAGCTGTAGCAGCAGGATTTGTTCTTTTATCTTTCATGTTGCCAACCAAAGTCTTGGCTGGGAGTTTTAATCAGCTTTATGTATTTGGCGATAGTCTTTCCGATCCAGGTAATGTATATAATGCTACTCTTAAAACATTTCCTCCAAGCCCACCTTACTTTGAAGGACGTTTTTCCGATGGGCCACTATGGGTGGATTATCTCGGAGATCAGTTAGGGTTAAACCCTACCTTATTAACTACTATTCCTTCCACACCACCTATTCAAGGGATAAACTTCGCTTTCGGTGGTGCTAGCTCTGGTTCAGGTAATGCTGTCGTTCCCAATGCAAATTTACCGGGAGTGCTTGAACAAGTCCTTGGTTTTGCTGGAACTCTGCAAGCAAATAATCAAACTGCTAACCCAGATGCACTTTATACATTGTGGGGAGGTGGAAATGATTTCCTTTTTCTTGACCCCGAAGACTCTACCGCGCCAATCAGTAATATATCCCTAGCATTGAATACTTTAGTAGGAATCGGCGCGAAAAATATTTTGGTGTTTAACTTGTCAGATTTGGGACAGATACCAGCAGCTACAATTGACGATCGCAATCCTGCAAACCTTAGCAAATCTACTAGTGAGTTTAACTTGGGTTTAGCAACAACTGTGAGTGCTTTGAGCCAAGACCCCAACCTCAACATTATCTCTATTGATATTTTTTCTCTATTTAATCAGGCAAGTGCATCCGGTTTTACGAATGTAACCGAGTCTTGTCTCTCTAGGCTAGATATATGTGACCCAGGTAACAACAAGTTTCTCCTCTGGGACGATTTCCACCCAACCACCGCTGCTCATAAGGTGATAGCAGACACCGCACTGGCGGCGATTAATGCTAAGTCTGTCCCGGAACCTGCAATAAACTTGGGAATTTTAGCCCTTGGTGCTTTTGGTGCTATAGGAATGCTGAAGCGTCAACAAAAAAGAGCAGCAGTTGTATCAGTAGTGCGGGTTGTTGATGCACAATTGTCTCATACAACAGTTGAAAACTAAACTAACTGTATTGATGTGGGATTACGATCGCTTATTTGAAATTATTGAAGAATTGGTGATGCACCATTCTCCTAGTGGTGTAGAAGCTGAGATTAATCAGTTTTTGATGGAACGATTTGCGGCGCTGGGTGTAGAAGTTTGGTGCGATCGCGCCGATAATATTATTGCGAAAATTCCAGGGAAAAATCCAGATGGAGCGATGTCTAACGACAAGCCGCTTCGCGTCTACGCTATCACCGCACACAAAGACGAAATTGGCGCAATTGTCAAGAGTATAGGTGATGAAGGTTGTGTCAAAGTCAGCAAACTTGGTGGTTCTTTCCCGTGGGTTTACGGCGAAGGTGTTGTCGATTTAATCGGAGATAACGAAACCATTAGCGGTATTCTCAGCTTTGGTTCCCGCCACGTTTCCCACGAATCGCCCCAAAAAGTCCAGCAGGAAGATACAACTGTTAAGTGGGAAAATGCCTGGATTGAAACGAAGCTGACATCTGCGGAATTAGAAGCAGCTGGCATTCGACCTGGAACTAGAATGGTAATCGGTAAGCATCGCAAGCATCCAATTCGGTTAAAGAATCATATTGCCGGTTACACCTTGGATAACAAAGCTTCTGTTGCCATTTTGCTAGCCTTGGCTGAAAACCTGAAACAGCCTGCTGTTGATGTTTATTTAGTAGCGTCAGCTAAAGAAGAAGTAGGAGCAATTGGGGCGCTATTTTTCACCCAAAATCAGCGTTTGGATGCCTTAATTGCTTTAGAAATTTGTCCATTATCTGAGGAATATCCTGTGAAAGATGGGGAAAGTCCTGTACTTTTATCTCAAGATGCTTATGGGATATATGATGAGGGGCTAAATAGTCAACTGCGCCATAGTGCAAAGCAACTCGATATGCCAATACAATTCACAACTCTAAGCGGATTTGGCAGTGATGCTTCGATTGCCATGAAATTTGGCCATGTTGGACGTGCTGCTTGTTTAGCGTTTCCCACCCAAAATACACATGGGTACGAAATTGCTCATTTAGGAGCGATCGCTAACTGTATTGATTTGTTAAAATCTTTCTGCGAAACTGAGTTTGAGTGATAATTCGAGGTTCCATCAAATTAACCGAAGAACCGCACAATGCTTGATTTATGTCAAACTTGACTATTGAGCAATACTTTTATCAAAGCCGATGATGGGATTTGAACCCACGGCCTGCTGATTACGAATCAGCTGCTCTACCACTGAGCCACATCGGCGTTCACAATCTAAGAGTATAACATGATTTAGTCATGATAAACCAAAATCCCAAAAATCGTCTTAACCCTGAACAATATGCCAGCCTTAAAGCAGAAATAGCCGCTCCTTATCGTGGCTTACGACAATTTATCTATATTGCTTTCGGTGCTTCTGGCTCCATTGGCGCATTTATCTTTTTTTTCCAAGTCCTTGCCGGACGCGATCTTGAGAGTGCTTTGCCTAGTTTAGCTCTCCAAGTAGCGATCGTTGCCCTAATGGTGTTCCTCTGGCGCTGGGAACAGCGGCGGCAAGCAAGCCCCCAGTCGGGTAAAAATCCTAATTCCTGAAGCGAGAAATTTAGCTGTTAATTTTTTACTGCTTTCTTTTTGCATATCTTTATTAATGATGTTATGAAGATTAAAATATCAACAGAGAAAAAATAAAAAAATTATTAGGAAATGCCAAAAAGCAAAAATTTCTGAGAAACTAGAAATCGTTGAAACGGGGTCAGCCAATATAAAGACCCTGACCATAAACCCAATAACATTCAAATGGGGTTAGCTATATTTAAAGACCCCAAATTTTATGTTTAAAAAACCCTAGAATAAAAAAACTCACATTAATTGGAAGCGCCAAACTGATAATTTGTTAGTTTGGCGCTTCCAATTTGCTAATTAGGTATTTACTGAACAGTTACCAAATAGGATGAAGGAATTGGTTGAGCACGTCCAGCATTGACGAGTGCCTGGTAAACAAAGGCAGCAACTTCGGCTCTAGTCGCTTGACGATTAGGATTGAGTTGCTTGGCTGTGGGATAGTTAATTACTAATTGCCGTGCAGTTGCCGCAGCAACAGGAGCGATCGCATAACTAGGAATCTGGGCAGCGTCGGTGTAAAAGGAAAGGACATTCTGATTATTTGCAGTTAAGCCCAAACCATTAGCTAGAGCTACTAACGCTTGCACTCTCGGAATTTGCTGCTGTGGCTTAAAAGTGCCATCGGGATAACCAGAAACAAATTGACTTTGGTAAGCAGATTGAATTGCAGCATAAGCCCAGAAATTGCTTGCTACATCTTTAAATTGAATACCTGCGCGTTTCACTGGTGGTGTTAAGGCTTTAGTGATAATAGTGGCAAATTGAGCGCGGGTTACAGGTTCATTGGGTTTAAAGGTACCATCAGGAAAGCCAGCAATAATATTTTGGGAGGCTAAAGCTTCGATGTAAGTTTTCGCCCAGTAATTTGCTGGCACATCCTTAAAGGCGACAGGCCCTCCAGGTGGTATATCAACACTTGCCGCAACAAAATCTACTGAGCCAAAAATCTTTTTCTGATCGATATCGTTGCCAACAGCAAGAATTGTACTGGTTTTGGTGGCGTTGTTCACATCATAACGAGTGTTATTGCGAATAAGATTGCCACCAGGATTTTCGTTGGTGCCAAGGTCGGGTAGAGCACTGACAGTCGCTACTAAGCCATCTCGCTTATTGTTCTGAATGACATTCTGACGTAATACAGGCTTTGCTGACTCTGAGATAAAAAGACCGTCTTGGTTTTCGATAATTTGATTTTCCACAATTAGGGGTGTGGAAGTGCCACCGATCGCTAAACCAAAACCAGTATCCTGAAATAAGTTGCTCCGAATTTCTCCTTGGGCAGCTCTAGCAATTGAAATTCCATTGCCTTTGTTTTGCACAAAGAGGTTGCCTTCGATTTTGGGATTGCCTGTACCTGTGACAAAAACACCCTCTCTAACACTGTTAGTAAAAGTACTGTTTTTGATAATGGGATTAGTTGACTCCACCCACACCGCTGTACCCCGGCTATTTGGGTTGGTGACGCTGACACCAGCGATCGTGGCATCTTGCTCGGCAAGGATGGTAATGTCCTGTCTGGCAAAGGTGCGACTAGTGTAGAAACCTCCACCTGTAATTAATATTGCCTGACCTTTAGTAGCTTCATCACCCCGCAGCGTCACCCCTGGTTTAAGCAAAAGCGGGAAGGTTTCGCCACTTTCTTGGTTATAGTTCCCAGGAGCTAGTTGAATAACTGCACCTGGTTGAGCTTGACTCAGAGCGAAACTGATGCTCTTGTAAGGTGCTGCTGAGGTTGCACCAGCACCAGCACTATCTATACCAGTTGCGGGATTAACGTAAATCACTGCGGCTGTTGCAGGAGCTTGCGCTGTGAGAGTTGGAGCAATACCTTCTTGAGTAGCACCAGCATTAACTTCACCATGTAGTAGTATTGACCCGCCGGAAACAACTAGCAAAGCCGTTAGTCCCGCTCCCACGCGCAAAGTATATCTGAGATGACTGCTAGAAAGAAGGCGAAAATTTTTCGCTAGAGAAATGTGAAAACCCCGGTATTTCATTTTTTCCGTCTGTGATGTGCTGAATTATGGTGTGTCGAACAAGATTGAAGGTAGCAGCCTTGTAGCTGCTGTAAAATCTATGCAAAACTATACTGGATGATTAGCGCTGATTCAGCTAAATTCCTTAGATAGATCACAGAACTTATACATTAGTTATATTCTTTTATTCAGAAAATTCTACTAGTACACTGTAGCCGAAGTTTGCCTACCCTTAACAATTTGCTTGAGCAAATTATTAAGGGTAGGCCCCAAACCTTGTTAATTGAGATGATAGATAGATTTTCGCCAAGCTCTACAGAGGCTTTTGGATGAGGTGATGTTCTATCAACAAGTCTCTCGCTGCCTTGTCTAAGCGCTCATCCTGCCTTGGCTGATTTATTTCTTGTATTTCCTAAAGTTAGATGCTGCAAATAATGTTGCTGGAATATCATCACAATAAAAGTAAATCTATTAGAAATAGGGAGAAATGCATTTTAATTTTTTGGGGCTGCGTCGCATTTTAGTTTTAGTAGGCACTACCTGTCTTCTCTTTTTGTCCACTCCTGCATTTGCTGCGGAACAAATAGTGCTGAAGTATGGCGTCTTCCGTGAATCACTTTCTGTAGAGGAACTATCCACCTTTGCCCAAACCGGTGAACTCTCACGTTCATTAAGAGTCAATTTAGCTTTGGCGCGACAAGATCCCAAAGCCATTCGTCAGTATCTAACGGAGCCAGTGAAGATAAACCCTGTTTTTCTAGATAGAGTGCTAAATAGCCAGATTGGTAATATTATTTTGGATAAAATTAGTCAAGTTATTTCTACACCGTCTCGGAGAGCAGACCGACAGGCTTTACGAGCCGCATTGATACTTTCTGCGAGTCAAGACGGGCAAGTGTCGCTGATTGAAATTATTAAGAATTATCCCACAAATGAAGTTGAAGTTGATGGCGATCGCTTGGAGAGTGCATACCGTCAACTCCGTCGCTTGCAAACTAGCCTACAAGATTTACTTAATTTTTAGTAAGCTAAAGTTTCTAAAGTTTCCCTTAAATACCGCTGTACCTGCTGTTCTAAGCGAATTCCCTGTAACTGAGCATCGCGTTCTAGTTGCCAGCGTTGAAAACCGGAACTAGTGGAGATCGCGCATTTGAGGCTATACCAAATTTCAGTATCAGCAGAAAATTGGCGATCGCTAGAAGCTGGAATTTGAGCCATAGTTCCTCATTCCTTTATTTTAACTTCAACGGTAACTGGGTATTGGGAATAGGGCATGGGGCATTGGTTATTAATTCTTTTCCCCCTGCTCCCCCTGCTCCTCACTTGTAGCCCTTTAAAGTGAAATAATTACTTTTGGGGCTGCTATTAATCTGTATTAATCCTAAACAAGGATTGCAACAATCGGGGGACGATTTGATTAACCCGTACACCTAAAATTGTGAAATCCTGCTTAATCTTTTCTAAAGATAATGGCTCTATGCCAGCGAATTCTGTGTCATTAGTCACTAAAACTCGCATTACACTCACAGGTATTTGTAAAAATAGATTGCTGCCTAAAAAAGCTAATCCCGCAAGCAGTAGTGCGAGGCTGCGCCATTGTGGGAGAAATCTCGCTGAATTTGCTACTAATGGTGCAATTTGGTAAAGATGCCACAGCACCCAAACCGACAATACTGCTGCCACTAATGCCAAGATACGATTTAACTTTGTATTAATTAAACAGAGAATTTTTCGCTGCCGCTCAGTCAGATTTTCTGGCTTTAGGGCTATTCCTAAAAGAGCAAATATATAAAAAGGTCGACGCAACTGCATCCATAGCAAAGGGAGAATACCAATGGCGGCAACTAAAAATAGCTCCATCCAGACTGGTAAAAACGGCTCACCTACAGACAAGAACAATAAGCAGAGTAATAAAAAAATAGGCAATGTCGCCAATCCAGCGACATGAATCCACAAAATAGGTTCAGAGCGAAATGAATGCATATTATAAAAAGTTGTGAGTTAAGAGTTAGGAGTTAGGAATTAGCAGCCTTTAACTCCTAACTCCTAATTTATCACTCCTAACTTCTAACCATTTTACCCTTAACACTATCTCGTTAAGGTGAGAGTGCGGCGCTTCGTAACCATCTGATAGGATTCGATGATGTCACCTTCAACCCAATCATTGAATTTATCTATGCCGACACCGCATTCATAACCGGCGTTGACCTCGCGGCTATCTTCTTTCATCCGTTTTAGGGAGTCAAGGACGCCTTCAAAGATCACCTTACCGCCGCGTCGCACTCTGACTTTGCAGTTGCGAACTAGTTTGCCAGATTGAACGTAGCAACCGGCAACAGCACCGCGACCGACTGGGAAGACGGCACGGACTTCGGTTTGACCCAAGGGTTCTTCCACCAACTCTGGTTCCAAAAGACCTTCCAAGGCATCTTGGATATCTTCTAGGAGTTTGTAGATGACGTTGTATTCCCGGACATCTACACCTGCTTCATCGGCGGCTTGTCTGGCGCCACTAGCGAAGGTGGTGTTGAAGCCAATAATTACAGCGTTACTGGCAGCTGCTAAGTCGATATCTGTCTCGGTGATTTCCCCAGCAGTAGCCAACAGCATCCGAATTTGGACTTCGTTTTGCGGGATTTGCTTGAGCGCTCCCACAATGGCTTCCACTGAACCTTGTACGTCTCCCTTCAAGATTAAGTTGAGTTCTTTCAACTCGCCTTCTTGTGCTTGAGCTGAGAGAGTTGTTAAGGTAACACGACCCTGTAAGAGGCGGGATAGGCGTTGTCTGTCTGCGCGATCGCTAGCGAGTGCTCTGGCTTCTTTTTCGTTCTGGAAGACCTCGAACTCGTCGCCTGCTGCTGGCACATCACTTAAACCTAGTACCTCGACGGCAAAGGAAGGAGAAGCAATGTCTACTCTCTTGCCTCTGTCATCCACCATTGCCCTGACTTTACCGAAAGCCGAGCCAGCTACCAAGATATCTCCCACATGCAGGGTGCCATTCTGAATGAGCAGGGTAGCAACTGCTCCCTTGGCTTTATCCAGATGTGCTTCAATTACAGTTCCTTTGGCGGTACGATCTGGGTTAGCAGATAGTTCTCCAACCTCTGCTACCAGCAGAATCATCTCTAAGAGCGTATCCAGGTTTTCACCCCTGATGGCGCTCACGGGAACCATAATCGTCTCACCACCCCAGTCTTCTGAGGTCAGACCATACTGGGTCAGTTCTTGTTTAACGCGTTCTGGCTGTGCCCCTTCTTTGTCAATTTTGTTGATTGCAACAACAATTGGCACTCCCGCTGCTTGAGCGTGGCTAATAGCTTCAATGGTTTGCGGACGCACGCCATCATCAGCAGCCACTACCAATACGGCAATGTCTGTTACCCGTGCTCCTCGGGCCCGCATAGCTGTAAAGGCTTCGTGACCAGGAGTATCTAGGAAGACTATCTGCTGCGGTTTACCCTCATGTTCCACATCCACATGGTATGCACCGATGTGTTGAGTGATACCGCCAGCTTCGCCAGCAGCCACTTTTGTTTTGCGGATTGAGTCGAGCAGGGTTGTTTTACCGTGGTCTACGTGACCCATAATTGTCACGACAGGCGGACGGCGGTGGAGATATTCTAGGTCTTCTGCGCCGACCATTTCCGTAATTTTCCGAGCTTCTGCTTCTCGCTCGACGGTTTCGACTTCTATTTCTAGTTCTTTTCCTACCAGGGTAATTGTGGGAATATCCAGATTTTGGGTGATACTCACCGCCATGCCTTTGAGGAACAGGATTTTGACAATCTCTGTATCAGGGACGGCTAAAACGTCAGACAGTTCTTGCACAGTCAACGGCCCTGTGATCGTCACTTTTTCGGGGCGATCGCGCTTGGTTTCAGCTTCTTGGCGACGGTTTTGATGATGGTCGCGGCCAGAACCAGACTTGGAACCAGATTTAGAACCAGGCTTTCTCGCTCTTGCAGTTGGGGCGCTAGCAAGGGTTGCACCTGGCATCTGTACGGGTCGAGTCGCTTTAGGTTTGGGAGGACGAGCGATGGAAAGGCTAACTTGGACTGTGGCTGGTGAATCTATATCGTCATCATCCAGCAAATCTTCTTCAAACTCATCATCAAGTATGGGTTTGATCCGCTTGCCTTTGACGCCGGCTTTAGCCTTCTCTTTAACTTCGTCAATTATTTCCTCTTCTACCCACTTTTTGCCGCCTTTGGTCGGGCGAGGCGGACTTGGGCGTTTCAAATCGAGGAGATCAGGTGTGACTGGTTCATCACCAGAACCTTGAGATTTGCCCGCTATTCCTGACATCTGTCTGGGTGGAGTAGCGATGGGCATTGCGGCTGCTACACCTTCACCTGGGCGTGCTGGTCTGGGTCGTTGCCCTTCTCCCAATTGTGATGGTGCAGATGGTCTATTGCCCCTCTGCTCTGGTCTGGTGGGTGAAGGAGTAGGACGACTTGTTCTTTGTGGTGCACCTGGTGGGGACTGGTCAGTTGGCAGTTTAGCAACTCTGGGCTTAATCTGCTCGCGATCGCCGCCTTCCACTGGCCGCAGCCGTTGGTCGCGTTTAAGGATTGGTTTATCTGCCTGAGAGACTGGCTCATCTGCTACCTGGGCTTCTTCTGCCGCAGGTCTGGCTGGAGGAGCAACTAGTTGTGGTTTGATCGGTTTTTCTGACTTCGGTCTGGGTGGAACTATTTTTTCCGGTTTTTGGGATGCTATTTTTTCCGGTGCCTGATTCGGATTAGGCGTTTGTTCCAAGTCAGCGATCGGAGGTTGCTCTTGAGTCTCTGATTGAGTCCGGGGCACAGGTCGAGTTGGTGCTGCCGGTTTCTGGGGTGAGACTGGTGTAGCGAAAGGCCGTGGAGGAGAGGGAGGATTAGCTTCAGACAAGGCAGCTTGGGTATTGGTAGCAAGTGACGCCTCTGGGGCGTTGGAAGTAGTATTTCTCAATATTTTGGGTTTGAGTATTTCCAAAATTTGCGGTTTGTGGGGTGCAGCAGGTCGGTTACGTCCGCCGTTCGGTGGTGAATTTGGCTTATGGCTGGTTGTACCTAGTTCTTTTTTGGCTGATACATTCGTAGTTGCAAGCTTTTCTGCTGCCGCCCGGATGTTTTCTGCCTCGGATTCTGAAATCGTGCTGCTATGACTTTTGACCGAGATGCTGAGCTGCTCGCAAATTGCTAATAGCTCTTTGTTATCCAAATTCAATTCCTTTGATAATTCATAGATTCTAACTTTGCCGTTGTTCATCCACTCTTCCCCTTTAATTTACAGTTTTAGCGGATGGTTGCCTGGTTTGCGACATCTCCATCCTTGGATTACTGTTTTTAGGTTGCCGTTCAGTTTTTGCCGGTGCCTCCAATCAGGAAAGAGAGATGTTTCGGTTTAATAGTGGCATCCCCACCAGGAATGATGGTTGAGGGATACCCATAAAAATTTCTTAAATAAAAGATTTTTATAGGAACCCTGGACGCCGAACTGCGCCTGAGCGCTACCAGGTTGCCATTTTGTAGTTTCTTGTTTTGTTGATTCTGAGTCTTCCACAACACAATCGATTACATCTTGTTCTGGGAATGTTGCCTCGCCCCTCTTGTTATTTTTTAGAGAAGCGAATGCCTTTTACACCCATTTACTATTTTGGCACTAACCTTGACGATCAACAGGGAGTGTGATGAAAGCGCGACTTGGGCTTTCGACATAATTCCTCTGGAGATTAGGTCACAAAGTTGTTCCAATTAAATTTGGTTTTGGTTTTGGGTATTACTGCGGGCTAGACGTTGCGACAAGCTTTGGTACAGTGTTTCTGGCACTGATGCATGTAGCGATCGCCCTAGTCGATTTTTTTTTTGAGCCGCTTGTAGGCAACTCATTTCCGGACAAATATAGGCGGAACGCCCCATGCCCTGATCTAATTGTACCTTTCCCGATGGAAAGACGCGGACAATCCGCCAAAACTCATCTTTTGAGCCTACTTTGCGGCAACTAATACAGCGCCGATAATTTGGTTTCATCGGTTTTTGATGATCTCAGTCCAGGATTTTGGATGTAAAAAGAAGTTTATTATTACTATTTTTTACTTATACCAAGTAGCTTTTGAGAAAATAATCCTTGAGACTGAGACTACAATCTACAGTATCAAAACTTTACAAAATTAATCAATTATTCGTCATCGTTATTGTCAAAACTATCCTCCTCTTCTAATTCGTCTTGATTTTCATCCTCTAATTCTTCTTCATAGTCCAGATCATCTTCTTCTGCATCTTCCTCTGATTGATATTTTGTTCTGACGGCTGCAAATTTGGCATCTTCTCCTGCGAAGTCATACTTAGCTTTGTCTTTGATGTCTATTTTCCAACCAGTCAGACGGGCTGCCAAACGGACGTTTTGCCCTTCTTTACCAATGGCCAAACTCAATTGATCTTCAGCGACTAGTACGTGAGTTTGTCGGGATTCAGGGTCCATTAAGCGCACTTCATCTACCCGTGCTGGACTTAAGGCATTAGCGATATATGTTGCTGGATCTGGTGACCAGCGAATTACATCTATTTTTTCACCGCGTAATTCGTTGACTACCACTTGAATTCGCGATCCCCTGGCTCCAATACAAGCGCCAACTGGGTCTACGTCGCGATCAAGAGTATCTACTGCTATTTTAGTCCGGGGACCGACATAACGAGAGGGGGGGTTTGCCTCCCTAGCTACGGCAACAATCCGTACCACTTCATCTTCGATTTCTGGGACTTCGTTGGCAAAAAGATAAACTACCAAACCAGCATCCGCACGAGACACAAGCAATTGCGGTCCTCGTTGCTGACCTTGAGAAACTTTTTTGAGATATACCTTGAAGGTGGCATTTGCCCGATAATTATCGTTGGGCAACTGTTCCCGCTTCGGTAATTCGGCTTCTACTTCTGGCTGACCAAAATTACTGCTGACTGCCAAAACTACAGATTGCCGCTCAAACCGCAGGACTCTTGCTTGCAGGACAGTTCCTTCTAAATCTTGGAACTCTTCTTGCACCATCTGGCGCTGTTGATCCCGTAATTTTTGCGCCAATACCTGCTTAGTTTGCATCGCCGCCATCCGACCAAATTCTCCTTGGTCGGGGGTAACATCCAGCACCACAGAGTCCCCTAACTGCGCTTCGGGAGCGACTTGTTGAACTTCATCTAGGGAAATTTGGTGGTCTGTGTTATCTACTTCTTCAACAATGGTTTTGGTGGAAAGAACGCGAAATCCTTCTCCTTCAATATCGAGTTCTACTTCAAAATTTTCAAAATAATCTTCGTCAAACTGTTTGCGCTCTAAATTTTGGGCACGACGATAACGTTCATAGCCTTTGAGTAGTGCTTCTCTAATAGCTGATTGAACTGCAAGCCGGGGTAAATTCCGCTCGCGACTTATACTTTCAATTAATTCTTTTAATCCAGGTAAAGTAACCATTGACATAAGCAATCTCCTTTAAAAATTAGGGAGTGGGGACTGGGGAGTAGAGAGTGGGGACTGGGGACTGGGGATGGAAAACTACGCATTAGAGCCAGGGATTAGAGAATAGCTTTACACTGATCTCTAACCTCTAGCCTTTAGCCTCTAACCTCTAGCCCTTAGTTCCTAATCTCTAGCCTTGAGCTAAGGTGCTCTAGTCTCATAACTCCTGAGCCATAGCCCTTTGTTTATCGGCGCTCCTCTAGCTGCACCTTAGTAATTAGGGAGCGGGGAATTTCGACTACACGACCTTTTTGATTTAAGAAAAGTGCTGTCTCATCCCGACGAATCAACTGACCAATCCACTCTTGTTGTCCGTCGTAGGGTGGCGAAGTGGAGATGATGACAGGAAATCCTTTAAAGGAAATAAACTCCCTGTCTGTTACCAGTTGCCGCGAAATACCAGGACTAGACACTTCCAAGACATAGGCATCTGGAACGATTTCCGCAGCATCTAAGGAGGCTTCTAAAGCACGGCTCATCCTCTCACAATCGGTCAACCCGGTGTCTTGCTGAGGATTGCGAATATCTACCCGCAACACTGGTGGACTTTGGTTGGTGTGAAAAACAACGCCAACCACTTCCAATCCCAGTTCTTCTGCCACTGGTGTCGCCAAATCAATAATTTGTGGAACTAAAGGATGAGCCATGAGAGAATTCAATAAAAAAAGTGGGCTTCGACCCACTTCCTGCGATAGGTATATCTTCCAAGAAGTCTTGTGACGAACCAATCATGATTCGCCTAAATCGAGTTTAGCGCATTTATGGGATAGTCGGGCATTGGGCATTGGGCATTGGGGATTATGAAAAAGGGTAAAGGGTAAAGGGGAAGGGGGAAAGGGTTTGTTTCTTTATCCTTGTCCCTTTGTCCTCTCATCTCCCTTATCCCTTCATCTCACTCTCTATCCTTCCCGTATTTTGGGGAAAGTAGTGCCTTTATCAACTACTGCTGGAACTGATACTTGTGTTCTTAGCTGCCTGGTTTGCTCGATAATTTGGTCTATGTCTTCTTGGGACAAACGCTGGACGTAGTTGATTTTTATTTCTTCTAAGAAGTCAAAAAGTAAACTCTGAATTTCTGAAAGTACGTGTTTTTCCTTCATTTCAGATCCCAAAGCGTCGTTGAAGCTTTGTACGAGTTGACTGGTGAGTTTTGCGCCAACTGGGTCTTCAACTGCGCTAACTAAAGTTTTATAAAGATTAGTTGTGATTTGAGTCGCCATTTGTTCACTTAATTGGGTTTGGGCCTGTCCCACGCCAGGGAGGTTCTGGAGGTTTCGGTAGACGGGGACTTGATGGAAGACGGTTTCAATGTTGTGGCGCAAAATGGCAACGATCGCAGGTTGAATTTCGGGTAGCACTTGGTAAACAATTGTTTTTACCAAAAGACCTGCGATCGCTTCTACTTCATTCACATTATTAATATCTATGTAGGGACGTAAATTTTCTTGTTGCGAGAGCCAACTTGTTAGCTCACCCCGCTGAATTGAACCCTGAACCTGATTAATTACCCTCACCACTACAACTTCTGTGAGTTCTTCGGCAAAGTTGGCGACAATTCCCTGATGAATTTGTTTTCGCACTGGATGGAGATCCAATAATTGCGCTTGATCTAGGCGGACTAATACAGGTAAGATTCTCAACCATCGCCAAAATGGCAGTAGTAAAAATAGGTCGTACCAACGCCACAATAGTGCTTCAAACCAGTTTAAACCAGGATGTTGGCGTCTGATTAAGAAGGTACGCCCCAGCAATTCTACGCCAAATAAAATCACAAAGGGTAAGTCAAGAATCCAGAAGTTATCAACCAAATCGCCATTTTCACCGATTTGGCGGTAATAGTTAGTAGCAATCAAAGGGCTGATTCTATCGTTGAAAAAATTAATTTCTTGAACCCAGCCATTTTGTGAGAGGTAAGGCTGACTCCAAAAAGTGGCGAAGGATTGTTTTGCAGATTCGTTACCGATGCGATCGCGCATCCGATTTTTGATTTTTTCCAGAGTACCACTCTTATTCACTCCCGCGAACGGGTTAGTGTCAATCATCTCGTTGCTCAGACGCCTTATTTCTTCTAGCTTGCTCTTTACCTCAGATGACTCTAAACCTGTTTGGCTGACTTGTTCTTCTAATGCCTTGACTGTTTCTAAATAATTTTTCGTGTCTCGATAGGGTTCAATACCCTTTACTGGATCATAAATCTGAATAATTTGGGGAATTTTTCGCAAGTAGAAATCCCGCCAAGGTACGTAACTTAAATCAAACAAAACTAAACCTAAATTTACGGTGGCAGCAATTGCCATAAATCTTTCAAACCAAATATTTCGCTGCTTAGAATATTTTATATTTTTCATTTTTTGTAATGTATTATACGTTTCTTGTTTGTTGGAAACATAAGCTCTTTCATTTATGAATTTTCGGCTCTTTCCAATCAATTACGGTAATTTGCAGTTGATTAGACCCCAGTAGGGGCGAATATCTTTGCACCTCCTACTGTAATTTACTGTTCAAAGGGTGTATTCGATTCAAATGATAACTGCTGTATTTCTGCTAATCAAAGATACTTCTTTGGATGGATGACACAAACTTTTTTTTGTAATTCTAGTTAAAATTGACAAAAATAAATCAAAAATTGTTCAAAAATCATTAAATAATCGCAAAAAAAGTTATTAAACAAACTTAAAATGCAGCTGTTAACATTTATAATCCTGCTGATTTAATCCAAAGGAGTTTTAAATATGTGGTGTGGGTTTGGAAAATCAAGCGCAACCTTTGCTGTTACTTGCCTGATAACTGCTAGTTTAGTTGTAGACACAGGTTTCGCAGCCCCTCAACGTAGCTATACGCCCCAGCAATTCCGTTCTGTATTGCGCGGATTAGGCTATAACGTCAAGGTCACAAATACTGCTTTGACGGATGAGGAAACTAAAAAGGCAATTCGTGAATTTCAGACAGGTTATAAGCTAAAGCCTGTTGATGGGATAGCAGGGCCAAAAACCCAAGATTTTGCTGCCAACATCGTTAAAATTCTGCAATCAAATTTGAATGCAGTGTTGAAGCCAAATCCTCCCTTACCACGCGATCATTTTTATGGTCCCCAAATGGAAGCAGCGGTGAAGGAATACCAGAAGAAAAATCAGTTGGAAGAAACCGGAATTGCTAATTTAGCGCTCCGGCAAAAGCTCGATCAAGAAGCAAAGACACTTTTGGGTCAGCCGACAGCTAAACCAACAGCTAAACCGACAGCTACGCCAACAGCTAAACCGACAG
>NZ_JBDNJQ010000511.1:0-214 GCF_051172895.1 Nostoc sp. CALU 1950
ATATTGTTTATTTGCCCGGAAAAGCAATAAGAGCAACTGTGAGTAGCTTC
The DNA here is from genome assembly GCF_051172895.1 of Nostoc sp. CALU 1950. Classification (NCBI taxonomy): domain Bacteria; kingdom Bacillati; phylum Cyanobacteriota; class Cyanophyceae; order Nostocales; family Nostocaceae; genus Nostoc; species Nostoc sp. CALU 1950. The sequence continues at coordinate 51 of NZ_JBDNJQ010000511.1, forward strand.
ATTATAGTTAACCTCAAGGCAATTTTCCGCACTTTCTAATCTACCAGCTGGGCCTTTGATTTCAATCATTGCTATTTGCTCGCCTTCAGCTTCAATAATTGTTTCTACTCTTGATTCTGGTAGGTTTTCGGGAGAGAGCGAATCTATTGATAAGCCTGTATCTA
>NZ_JBDNJQ010000061.1:0-42993 GCF_051172895.1 Nostoc sp. CALU 1950
TCCCCGACTTCTTCGAGAAGTCGGGGATCTGGACATCGCGCATTTTCACAACTCAAATAGGATTGCTATATGTGCGTCTCTACACTATGGTTTAATTACCTGAAATTGCTGTAACTTATGATTAAATTAGTTTGAGTATCTAATGTATTACAACCATTCTCCACCCCGGAAACGCCAACGGGGGAAGATAATTCGCATTAGGCTTTGGGAAGTAATAAACACTGCTAACCACACAATGCTATAGTGCAGTAAAAAAGCTCCTGGCGACAGTTCCTCTTTTGGTAAAGGTATTGGTAAAAAGCCAAACAGCTTGACTCCACAAAATACAAATACCAATTCCAATATACCAGCTAAGAGTTGATAAACTGCGGGCCAATCTCTATCCCAGCGTGATTTTTGCAGATAGTCATAAAGCACATCCCAACCTATTCCAAAGATGGCGACATAAGCAAGTATCCAAAAATAAACCGAGTTAGCACCAGGACCAATCCAACCCATTACAAAAGGCAAAGATACGAGTACACCTACAGTTGCAAGTAATAATAATCGAGTTTGCCAGCGACCAAATAAAGTTGGTGTCATAGGAGTGCTGAGTGCTGAGTGCTGAGTTAGGAGTTGGGAGTTGGGAGTAATAAATGGATGTTAAATTCGCTTTCATTAAAAATTTAGGAAGATTGTGGTGCTTTTTGCCATGATGGCAAATATGAGAATCTTGACTAGCCTCAAAGCACCAACACATCTATATTAATTATTAGGATGGTTTAAGGCGATAATCAAATTGAGAATGGTGAACTGCGTTGGCAAAACCCACTTTTCGCGTAGCGTCTCGTAGAGAAGGTATGGCATCCCAATTGATTACATCCTCTAACAAAGCTTGATAACCTATTGTATTGGGATGAAGTCCATCTTCACTCAAGCGTTTGAGCCGCCAAGTTTCACCGCGTTCCATCCATTGCTCAAAAATATCTAAATAGGGAATCTGCCGTTTTGTACAAGCAATTCGAGTTGCTTCTTTGTAGCGGTACTGGTCGGCATGATTATAGTAAAAACAATCTAAAAATGGCATCTTGGCTTCATTCACTGGCACCATGCCCACAAATAACACAGGACAGAGTTGCTGTGCTAAATCTAGCAGAGAAGCAATTTCCTTTTCAAACAATGTAAAATCTGTGTAACTTCGACCATCGGGACGCGCCAACCGCGCTGAGTCATTCACGCCTACTGATAAAATAATCAAGTCGGGAACACGATTTCGCAGTTCACCTCGGTGGCGAAATTCAACTTCTAGCCTTTGTGCTACTTGTTGCGTGCGATCGCCTCTTACCCCTAAATTATAAAGAATATGACCATCACTATCCGGCAACATCCACCACCGCCTTAGTTGCTCAATCCAGCCTCCTTTTTCCGGATCACCGAATCCATAAATTAAGCTGTCCCCCAGTGCGACAATCTTCATAGGCTGCAAGTGATTTGGTGGTGCGGACAGCTGCATTGAGGAAGAAGCTAGAAATGTGTGCATTTAACAACTATATTTTATATTTTTACAAGTTTCTATACATTTCTATACCATAAATGGCTATCCTATAGGTTTTATCCCCTTTGCCAAAACTGCCGTAAAATCTCCCCTGGTTTTCTATCCCAAGTGTCTATATGCTCGTATATCAAATTGTCTTGGTTGAATTTATACGTTGAGTACCCATTAAAAAGCAAACCAGCTTTCCAGGGAACCCGCAACACTCCCCGCACTGTCCACTTTGCTAAAATCGTGTCTTCGGCTGACTGATAAACCTCATGGACATCAAAGTAAATTTGGGTAAAAAATAGCCGAGCGTGAAATCGCAAAGTCCAAAATATAATCCGATAGTTAAATTTGTATTTGAATGTATTCACCGGATCTTTAAAATAGATATCCTGTGTATAAATTTGATATGAAATATCTTTTTCAAAAAGTGTCGGTAAATCCTCTTTTAAAGTCTTAATTATCCGCTCCACTGGCAATTGAGATTCCACGCGCCTTTTCCCTTAAAAAATCTTTTTTAACACCCTTTTCACCCTTGGCCAAATAGAAGATGTCCTCTTGTGACTCACACCACCCGCACTCAAATCTGACAGAGTGGGAAATGATGCAGATTTAGCATAAGGCCCATTTCGCAAAACTTTAGCTAGGGTATTATTATTTTCGCGCAAACCCTCGTAAAAAAAGAATACTTCTCCTTGAATGCCCAGTTGGCGATTGTATTCAATTGCCTGCACCAGATATTCTGGACTAATGCAGTAAGAGCCAAGTTTCATCAGTATTCCCGGCGCTAACTTCGGCAGTGTCCCATCTGTGAACTGCTGGTTTACTAGTTTATCAGCGATCGCAGAATAACTCCCAAAGTCACGACGATAAATCTGCGGCTGAATCATATCAACTATTCCCCGCTTCAGCCATGCGGGCGAGTCTTGCAGATATTCCTGGAATGCCCAATCATAGATATTAGGTGCGATCGCTACTAGCAAGTTAGGATTCACCGCTTTCACCCCCTGGTAGAGACGCGCCAAGAAGTTAGTCAGAATATCTGCACGCCACTGTAACCATTGCCTATCCTTGGAATTTTGTGGCGGATTGCAATTAAATTGTTGGCGATAGCGGGTGACAGTTCCCTCATCATAGCCACCTTCAGAGGGGAATGCTGGGAAGCGATCGTCACCTTGGACACCATCGACATCGTAATTCTTTACAACTTCCAGCACCAAGTTCAACAAAAATTCCTGCACCTGTGAGTCGAGTGCATTCAACCACTCAAAGCCATTTTTCTTCAGTAAGTTACCATTACAATCACGCGCAGACCATTCCGGTTTTTTCTGTAAAAGTAAACCACCATTCAAATTGTAAGAACTGGCAAAGCCGTATTCAAACCAAGGAATAACTTTCAACCCAACTCGCCGCGCCTCAACTACCACCTCTTCTAGGGGGTCACGACCTACAGATAGCGGGTCAGTTTCGACTCCAAAAGTCTGCCGCATTGTTTGACTAGGATACAAAGTTACTGCCTTGTTCCAAACAACGGGAAACACCACATTAAATCCCATCTCGGCGAGGAAATCCATCGCCTCGGCAATGCGTTCTTTTGATCTGAGAACTTTACTATCAGTAGTGGTCAGCCAGATACCACGGGTTTCTATTATTGCCATTGCTATAAATTAAAATTTTCGGCACTGCACCATCTAAACATTGACTAGCCGACGATACCGCGCCTGTATTATTGTGTAAATTCCATAGGCAACCAAACCTAATGCCACAATACCCAAAAGCCATACTCCATAAGGCTGTTGTGCTAGAGTCTGTAATACTTCATCCAAACCTTGCGCGGTAGCGGCGTTCGACTGTCTTGCAGCTTCGATTAAAAACCAGCCGATAATACAAAAGACTATACCCCGTGCCGCTAAACCAAATCTGGCAATCCTCATTACCCATTGGGCTTCCTTGTTGCTTAACTCAGTTAAATTGAGTTCTTTACGAAATTTGGCACTAAAAGCTTGATAAAACTGATAAAAACCTAGAGCAATTATCAATACCCCCACAGTTCCAACTAACCATTGACCAAAGGGTTGAGAAAGCAAACGTGCTGTCCAATCTTCAGTAGAATCACTACTATTCTTAGCGCTGCCTGTACCCATAACGATTTGCACAGCACTTAAGGCTAAACTTGCATAAATCAAGCCATTAACTGCGTAACCAATTCGTACTGCCAAACCTTTGGCATCATTACCTTTATTTTCTGGGTCTTTAATTGCCTGTACAAAACGCCAGATTACGTATCCAATCAAGCCGATTGCAACTAAAGCCAGCAAAAATTTACCAAATGGCTGGTTGACAATTGTTTGGAGAGCGCCTTGAGTATCAGTTGTTTTACCACCCGTGCCAAAAGCCACCTGTGCCGCCAGTAGTCCAACTATACCGTAAACTACTCCCTTGGAAACATAGCCAAATCGTCCCAGCCGCTCAACCCACAATGAAGCATGGTTTGTCAACTGTTGTGTCATGGTAGTTGGGGAGAATTATAATATCTACCTTTTACCAAAATTTACTCACGATTCACATCTACCTCAAGGCAAATTGTCTAACTTTTTGCAAAAAATCACTATCGTAATACTGTCTTTTAATAGATGTGAGTCTGCTTAAAATCATATTACACTTATTAAGTACAGTATTATTATTTAGTGTTTTTTAATGCTGAATTTGGATTAATTATGTCTCTAATAGAAAGTTCTTGGAAACACGAATATATAACTAGCAATGGGGTAAAACTACACTATGTTACCCAAGGTGAAGGCCCTTTAATGTTGATGCTGCACGGATTTCCTGAGTTTTGGTACTCTTGGCGGCATCAAATACCAGAATTTGCCCAAAATTTTAAAGTCGTCGCCATTGATTTGCGTGGCTACAACGATAGTGATAAACCAAATGAGCAATCAGCTTATGTCATGGATGAATTTATCAAAGATGTTGAGGGAGTAATTAAAGGATTAGGATACCAAAAATGTGTTTTAGTTGGACATGATTGGGGTGGTGCGATCGCTTGGAATTTTGCATACACTCACCCCGAAATGGTAGAGCGATTAATTATTCTTAACCTGCCTCATCCTGCCAAATTTAGTCAAGGCTTACGCACTCTCCAACAGTTGCAGCGTAGTTACTACATCTTCCTCTTCCAACTACCGTGGATACCAGAAGTATTCTTACAATCTTCAGACTACCAAGCAATTGAAACAATTTTTAAAGGTACAGCAGTTAACAAGAGTGCTTTTACTAAAGCGGATATTGACGCATATAAAGATGCTGCTGCAAAACGCGGTGCCCTGACAGCAATGTTGAACTACTACCGCAATGTTTTTCAACAAAGAATACTAAATTCAAACTGGGGTATTTTGGAAGTGCCAACACTGATGATTTGGGGAGAAAATGACACTGCACTTGGCAAGGAACTAACCTACGACACCGCAGCCTATGTCAGGGATTTTCAAATTAAGTATATTCCCAATTGTGGCCATTGGGTACAGCAAGAACAGCCGGAATTGGTTAATCAGTATATGCGAGAATTTCTTTCTGAAGACTTAAGCTAAATTAGATAATTTATCAAGTATAAATACTTATAAAATCAGCATTATGACGAATTGTACAAGCTTTTAAAAAGATTTAATAGTGATTTAATACTGGCAATTTTTGCCGAATTATCGTCTAAAAATCGCCAAAATCAGAACCAATAGCATTTGTGACATTATTTTTCTTCTTGTTTCATATCACAACTAAGTTATCAGGAGATAGATTGACCTTACGAAATTTAGTGAGATAATAGAATTGTGAGGGACAGAACGGACGCAACTTGATTATTTAAGGGGGAAAATTATGAAACTCCAGCTATTAGCGGCCATGGCCTTAGCAACTCCCCTATTTTTCACTAGCTCGGTTAGAGCCGAGAATCCGCAGGACTTACAAAAGCTGCTTTCAACTGGGGAATGTATCCAGTGTGATCTATCAGGAGCTAACCTCAGTGGCGCTCATCTAATTGGTGCTGACTTGAGAGGCTCGAAGCTCCAAGGAGCCAACCTTGTAGGAGCTAACCTCGAAGGTGCTGACTTAACTGGTGCAAACTTGGCAGGTGCTAACCTAACATCCGCTTATGTAACCAATGTGAATTTGAAGCAAACCAATCTTAACGGAGTAAATTTTACTCGCGCTACGATTCACGATTCTAATGTGTATAAAGCATCAATGAATGATCTCAATCTCACTGATGCTGAAATATTTAACACTGGAATCGGTATTGGTGGAGAAGATGCCGAAATTCCCGATTGGGACTAGGCTCAACTAAGTTGGCAGGTTAAAATAAACACAACATAGGTTTTTGCGGGTTTTAAATCAAAGGAACTGGTTTTTTGCCAGCATTAATCCCTAAAATCTGCCTCTACAAAAATATTAAGATAAATGAAACCCCTCTGCCTTGTAATTATTTTCTTATGACGAAGGCGGAGGGGGTTTCTTATTGGGATTTAGGATTGAGCGGATATCCACTTAAAAAAGTACAATATATTCTGAAAAGCTCTGCTAAAATCAGCTTTCAACTTTTTTATTAGAAGAATTGGCTTTGTGAAAGACTCGAAACGCGGAGATATTCAAGATTACCCCTAACGTCACTTTCTGTACTGCTGCTGAAATAATACCGACAAGCATTCCTCCAATGATGGCTCCAATCACCGAGCCAACTCCCATAGGCGCTATGGTATTACCCAAGGCTGTACGATCTGCAAATGCACCTCGACTAGCATATTTGATAACTCCTACTAGCACAGTTGGCAGGCTAACTAGAAGACTGGCTGTACCTGCTGTTTTAATATCTGCACCAAAAGCGAAAACAAGTGTTGGGATGATCACTTCACCCCCTGCAACCCCAAGTAAACTGCTTACCAGTCCAATTGCTAGACCAAATAAAATACCTGCTGGAATACGCCAACTTAAAGCAGGCGGTAAAAGGGCTGGTATTTGTTGAGGTAGAAAACCCTCGACTATTAGGGCAATGCCAATCACTACTAATAGCACTAAAATGATTCGCTCAAGCTGTTCGTTTGAGAACCTTCCTGCCATCGCCACCCCAAAAAAAGCAGTGATAACTGCTCCAGCAATCAGCGAGAAGATCACAGGAAGTAATGGAATCACTTGGCCCAAAGAAAGCGTACTACCCCGGATTGCCAGGGAAGCAGCAATCGTAATCAAGCTGACAGCCAGGTTCAAAGGTACAGCCTGTCGCACTGAATAACCCAATGTGCCAACAAGGACTGGCAGTCGAAACTCTGCACCCCCTAAGCCAATCAATCCTCCTAACACCCCAATTGGCACAGCGTAGAGAAAGGATAATCGGAAACGACGCATTTGTAAATTTGTATTTGTAGGCTCCAATGCGGATGAATTATTCTTTTTCATGCTTAGGTTTTTTGTTATAGCTATATATACCAATATTTTTGGATTCTATTGAATTTTTTTGCCCGAATTTCGGTTCAACTTAAAATTCAAATCTTTAAGTGGCACATGAGCCTCGCGTATTGATAGTTTTATAGCAACAGCCAAGGTGGTCAGGACATTAACAGATGATAAAACTTAGACACAAAAAAACTTTTCACCCAGTCCCCAGTCCCCAGTCCCTTGCTATACTTTTCGATATTCAGGTGGCTAGCAAAAATGAGGATATTGGTTACTTATCAAGTTACCAATACCCTCACGTAGATAAACTAAGTTTTTGTAGTAGCGTATAAGGCTAAGTCAGTGCCTGAGCAACTGCTGCCGAAAGTGACTCATTTGCAGCTTGCTTCAACAATTCGGCTTTATCGGTCTGTTCCCAAGGCAAGTCTAAATCAGCCCGCCCAAAATGACCGTAAGCCGCGACGTCCTGATAAAAACGTCCGCCTCGTTCACTTGGTAAGTTGCGTAAGTTGAAGGTATGGATAATCCCCGCCGGACGCAGTTCAAAGTGCTGATTGATTAATTCTAGTAAGGTTTCTTCATCCACTTTGCCGGTGCCAAAGGTATCTACTAGGATACTTGTTGGTCGCGCTACACCAATAGCATAGGATAGCTGGATTTCAACTTTTTCTGCCAACCCAGCGGCGACAATATTTTTCGCCACATAACGAGCCGCGTATGCAGCAGAACGGTCTACCTTTGTGGGGTCTTTGCCGGAAAAAGCGCCGCCACCATGTCGTGAATAACCACCGTAGGTATCAACGATTATTTTCCGTCCTGTCAAACCAGAATCTCCTTGAGGACCACCAACGACAAATTTGCCAGTGGGGTTGACTAAAAAACGTGTTTCCTCGTTAGGTTTAACGTCAATATCGCCAAAAACAGGTTCGACCACTGCTGACCAGAGGTCTTGTTTAATTTTGGCTTGTACAGCCGCCTCATCCGTTATTTCCCCAATACTGGCTGTATGCTGAGTGGAAATTAGAATAGTATCAATACCTACGGGGCGTCCGTCTTCGTAAGCCACAGTCACTTGGGTTTTGCCGTCAGGACGCAGGTATGACAATTCACCTGTTTTGCGGACTGCTGCCAATCGGCGAGCAATGCGGTGGGCGAGACTGATGGGTAAGGGCATCAGTTCTGGTGTTTCGTTGCTAGCAAAGCCAAACATTATACCTTGATCGCCCGCACCAATTTTGTCGAATAGCTCATCACTATCTTGCTGGCGGGTTTCTTGGGCGGTGTTAACGCCTTGGGCAATATCGGGTGATTGTTCGTCTATAGCTAGCAGAACGCTGGTGCTGTTAGCAGAAAAGCCATTGTCAGCATTGGTATAACCAATTTCGGCAATTTTTTTCCGGGCGAGATTGACGAAATTTACATTAGCTTTGGTGGTTATTTCACCAGTGATTAGCACCAAACCAGTATTAACTACGACTTCAGCGGCAACACGACTGCTCGGATCTTGTGTCAATAGGGCATCTAGAATAGTATCAGAAATCTGATCGCAGATTTTATCTGGATGACCTTCGGTGACTGACTCGGAGGTAAATAAATATCGACGAGACAAAGGAAATTCCTCCTGACTTGAGTTTTTTAGCTGACTAAATGTGGTATTTAGATCAACTAGCTAATTTATGAAATGATAACAATATTTATACTTCACTAGTTAGTATCTGATTGATATTGATAAAAACCGCTAATTATAAGCTAAGTATCTGTAAATAAGATAAATGTATGCTAATTATTTTGTGGAGAAAATGTATTTAATAACACAAAAAAAATGGGGACACCCGGAAGTGCCCCCACAAGCTTTGACACAAACACTGCTGCTTTAAACCTGAACCGCTAACTTTGCTTCTGTAGCTGTCAACCGCTCATAGGCAGCACGCATCTTCAAACCTGTAAGCACTTGGAAGAAACCAGTACCATTGTTGGAACCTGGATACTCGCGGTGCTGGAGTAACAAGTGAGTCAATTCACCCTGATATTTTGTGGATGTATTGCTGAGATGGGTTTCGATGTAAATTACTTCTTCCAAGTTGTCAAATTGACCATCCACCTCTAGTACTGAGACATAGCGCCCGTAGTAAACATCGGAGCCGTAGTATAGTTGCATACCAGGATAAGAACAGGTCAATTTGCGTCCACAGGGAGTCCAATTAATTGTTGACCCTTCATCAAATAGGTAGGTTGGATCGAAGCCTTCCTTACCTTCCCGCTGGAGCATACGTACCCTTAAGACTCTACGCTCCGTATCGTTTTTGATCAAGTTCGTGGGTAATACCTGGAGAACCACATCGGCAAATTCTCTTTGTGGTTCGATAAACTTTTCAAAGTCAGGTTTGCGGGAATTGATTTGCGCTAAGACATCTTCGTAGCGATGACCGCGTTCAGCCATATCTCGCTGGATTTTCCAGGCAATTTTGACCTCATCGCTAATGTCAAAATAAACACTGAAGTCGATTAGCGATCGCACCCGCTCATCATATAAAGGATGCAGCCCTTCAACAACTATAATGTGATTCGGCTCTACCCGCTCTGGCGGGTCAATCAAGCCAGTTTCATGGTTGTAAATCGGCTTATCAATCGCTTGACCACTTTTGAGCGCTTTAATTTGCTCATACATCAGATCAAAATTGTTCGCCCTAGGGTCTAATGCCGTTATCCCAGTTTCTTTACGCTGTTTGCGATCCAGGGAATGATAGTCATCCAAACAGATAACTGTCATTAAATCTTCACCAAACAAATCTATCAAACGACGCAAAAACGTAGATTTCCCGCACCCAGAGTCTCCGGCTACTCCAATCAGTACCACGCGTTCCGGCTTACTTGTCATAAATCTCCTCTAAAATACTAAAATTGTGTCAATATTTTTTCACACAGCAGATTCTGAAGCCAGGAGTTTACCCCTTTGGTTTATCCTGCGTTCTTGCTACCTAGCACAGCTATAAGACACCAAGCGAGCGGGTAGGCAACAAAGTAATTAAGTTGCTACTCGTCGGACTAGGCTGAATGTTGGTGCCGGTAAGTATTTAATCCTAGTGGTATATTTGATTTTAACAGAAGGGGGTATCCCATACAAGATTGCTGTCAAGAAGAATTAGCGTGGTTCATCAATCATTTTTTGTTAATTTAGTTGTTAATTTAAAAATGGGGATCAACACCGCTCATGAGTGTTGCGCTTCTCTGATTCTGCTACTTGTGACTCTATATAATCAACTCTATAAGGTATAATTTGTTGTTGTAGCGAATTTTGTGACCTTCCTAAATTGTAATTCCGGTTCGACAATGCTTAAGATATTCAAAGCAAAAATCTATCCAAGGAATGAGCCAACAACTTGCATTGGTCAAATTATTCGCTGTAAATTTATGAATATGCTCAAATAGAAGCGTTGGCGTTATAGCAAAGCACTGAATAGAGGTTGACAGATTTTTCACATCAAGTGAAACTGATTACAGTTGCTTAAATCACGGTTCTCTCTGTCGTTATGTTTCTAGCTGAATTTGTCAGAGTCATGTAATTCCCATAGACAGGTCATAAATATAGCTAACAAAATTTCGGGAGGGCAGTAAATTTTGAGAAGTAAAACCAATCGGAAGAAAACTTTCCGAGATTGGCATTCTCTGATTTAAGTCCTTGGAGTAGACAAGCACAACGGCAACTTTTGGAGGTAAACTAAGCGGTAGCTTCTACCAATCAAGTTAGTATTCCTATCAATATCTGCTATTGTTCATTTGCTTGTTGAGTAGTAAGGTAAAAAGCTATCTCTCTGATCCAGGTGGTAGTTAACAAAAAAAAGATTAAATTGACTCATTATTAACATTCTCCCAAGAACTTATCCTTTACCTTAGAAGGTGAACAGGTGTGTTTTTTGCTATGCCTGCATGTCTTTGGTGAGTGTACTTAGCAAGGCATTAATTTAATGATGCCTTTTTCTCAGAGAGCCAGTTTTGTGAAACGAAAATCCGGTAAACTAAAGCTGGCATGGGATGGGAATAGTTTTTTTTTGAAAAACGGTTAAGTAAATTATCGGAGTGGTAGAACGAATGTACAATCAAGGTGCTGTTGAGGGTGCTGCCAACACAGAATTAGGTAGCCGCATCTTCCTTTATGAAGTGGTGGGTTTGCGTCAGAGCGAAGAAACTGATCAAACTAACTACCCAATTCGGAAAAGTGGCAGTGTGTTCATCAGAGTGCCTTACAACCGCATGAATCAAGAAATGCGACGTATCACTCGTCTAGGCGGCACAATTGTTAGCATCCAGCCTGCGACTGCTCTAGAGCCAGTTAATGGTAAAGCCTCATTTGAGAATGCTACAAGCGTTGTCAGCGAGTTAGCGACATCTGAGGACACTGCTGACAGTGAAGGGAATGGTAAAGCCACACCTGTAAAAGCTGATAGTGAAGTCAAAGGCTTCGCTAAAACACCAGCTGAAGAACAGCTCAAGAACAAGGACAAGAAAGGCAACACCATGACTCAAGCGAAAGCCAAAAAAGACCACGGTGACGTTCCTGTTAACACTTACCGGCCCAATGCTCCGTTTATTGGTAAGGTAGTATCTAATGAACCACTAGTCAAAGAAGGTGGTATTGGTATTGTTCAACACCTCAAATTTGACATTTCCGCAGGTGATTTGAAGTATATAGAAGGTCAAAGTATTGGGATTATTCCCCCAGGATTAGACAAGAACGGCAAGCCGGAAAAACTTAGACTCTATTCCATCGCTTCAACTCGTCATGGCGATGATGTGGATGATAAGACAGTATCACTGTGCGTCCGCCAGTTGGAATACAAGCACCCAGAAACTGGTGAAACAGTCTACGGTGTTTGCTCTACCCACCTGTGTTTCTTAGAACCAGGGGCAGAGGTAAAAATTACCGGGCCTGTGGGTAAGGAAATGTTGTTACCCAATGATCCTGATGCTAATGTGATCATGATGGCAACCGGAACAGGTATTGCCCCTATGCGAGCTTACCTCTGGCGTCAGTTTAAAGATGCAGAAAGAGCAGCAAACCCAGATTACCAATTTAAAGGATTCTCTTGGCTAATATTTGGTGTACCCACAACTCCAAACCTTTTATATAAGGAAGAACTGGAAGAAATTCAACAAAAATATCCTGAGAACTTCCGCCTCACTCCTGCCATCAGCCGCGAACAAAAAAATCCTCAAGGCGGTAGAATGTATATCCAAGACCGCGTAGCAGAACATGCTGATGAATTGTGGCAACTGATTAAAAATGAAAAAACCCACACCTACATCTGCGGTTTGCGAGGTATGGAAGAAGGTATTGATGCAGCCTTAACAACTGCTGCTGCTAAGGAAGGCGTAACCTGGAGTGTTTACCAGAAGGAACTCAAGAAAGCCCATCGTTGGCATGTAGAAACTTACTAATTTGGTCATTAGTCATTGGTCATTGGTCATTAGTCACTTGTACTGAGCGAAGTCGAAGTATTAGTTTTAGACAAAGGACGAAAGACAAAGGACAAATGACAAAGGAAGCAGGATAATCAGTAGGTAGGGCAAACGCTCTACCTACAATTGTTTTGTTATGAATATTGTAAATAGCTGAGGAAAGAGTTCTCAGTTCTGAAGGGTAAAGTACTAAATACTTGTTACTACTCAGCACTCAGCACTCAGCACTCAGCACTAAAAAATAAATTGGGTGCAAAATTTGTGGGTGTGAAACTAGGAATACTGGGATTAGGCACCGTGGGAACGGGAACAGTGCAGTTGTTGCAAGATAGCGCTGGGCGTCACCCATTGTTGCAAGAGATAGAAATCTATCGGGTGGGAGTGCGATCGCTAGATAAACCCCGTGCAGTAGAATTGTCTACGGAAGTCTTAACTACAGATTTAGATTCTATTGTCAACGATCCAGCGGTAGATATAGTTGTCGAGGTGATGGGCGGACTAGAGCCGGCGCGATCGCTAATTCTCAAAGCTTTAAGTAATGGCAAGCATGTAGTCACCGCCAATAAAGCAGCGATCGCCCGCTTTGGGGCGGAAATTTTCACAACTGCCAATCAAGCAGGCGTCTACGTCATGCTAGAAGCGGCTGTGGGTGGTGGGATTCCGGTGATTCAACCCTTGAAGCAGTCTTTAAGTGTTAACCGGATTCATACTGTAACTGGTATCGTGAACGGTACAACGAACTACATCCTGACGCGGATGCAAACAGAAGGCAGCAACTTCAGCGATGTCTTAGCTGATGCCCAGCGTTTGGGTTATGCTGAGGCTGACCCCACAGCCGATGTCGATGGCTTAGACGCAGCCGATAAAATTGCTATTCTCGCATCATTAGGCTTTGGTGGACGGATCAATTTACAAGATGTTTATACCGAGGGAATTCGGCAAGTCAGCAAGACAGATATTGCCTACGCCGAAAAATTGGGATTTGTGATTAAATTGTTAGCGATCGCTAAACGTGATACTCCCTCATCTCCCCTTTCCGTCAGAGTTCACCCTACCTTAGTGCCCCAAGCCCATCCTTTGGCTAGCATCAACGGCGTTTACAATGCCATTCTTGTCGAAGGAGAACCAATTGGGCAAGTAATGTTTTTTGGTCCCGGTGCTGGTGCTGGTGCAACCGCCAGTGCTGTCACATCAGATATCTTAAATTTAGTTGCTGTCCTCAAAACCAATACAGCAGTTGCAAATCCCTTATTAACTTGTGGACATCAGGAATACTGCCAAATTGCGCCGATGGCAGAATTGATAACTCGGTTTTACGCCCGTTTCCTCACCAATGACCAGCCTGGAGTTATAGGTAAATTGGGAACTTGCTTTGGCAATTATGGCGTTAGCTTAGAGTCAATTGTCCAAACTGGCTTTCAAGGCGAACTTGCAGAGATTGTGGTTGTTACCCATGATGTGCGAGAAGGTAATTTTCGGCAAGCTTTGGCAGAAATTCGGGATTTGTCAGCAATTGAAAGCATTCCCAGCTTACTGCGTGTACTTTGAGATTAGTCGGGAGTGAAGCTCGTCAAGTTGCTTTGCTCCAATTTTTAATTACCTCAAAGGATTCTTAGCTGCGAGTAAAACTTGCTTAACTACGCAAGCTAAACTAAAAAATAAACTTCACCCCAGCGCGAGGCTAGACTGACCCATCCACCGCCCTCACTCCTTTCCCTGACCATGTTTTCGAGACGCGATAAATCGCCGTCTCTACTGCATTGATCTATAAACTGATATTGTTGGTTGTTTATTTGACTGTATATACTTTTATGCTGACTTGTCTTCTGCTGCCAATTGATGAATTTGTTGTGTATACCAAATAATCTCAAGCATTCCTTGTTGATCTAGATCATTAGTCTGTGCTATTTGGGGTTGTAGCGTAATACCGCTAGTTCGATTTGTCAGAAGTTCAATCGGCAAGTTTGGTGCAATTGCAAGCGGTCGTGCTAAACCGATAACATCTACGCTTCCTTCTTCAATTGCTTGAGTCATAGCATCGGCTGAACGAAAACCACCAGTTAACATAATTGGTAGAGAAATTGAGGAGCGAACTTTCCGGACATATTCTAAAAAATAAGCTTCGCGTTGGCGTGTACTTTCTTTTTGAGCAATATCTGTCTGTCCCATCATCGCCAGCTTTTCATAAGTTCCACCAGATATTTCTATCAAGTCAACACCAACTTTTTCTAAAACTTGGACAACATTAATAGATTCTTCTTCAGTAAAACCACCTCGTTGAAAATCAGCGGAGTTGAGTTTGACACTAATCGGAAAATCTTGACCAAGAGAATTACGTATTCCTTGATATACTTCTAAGAGGAAACGCATTCGCTTTTCAGGTGTTCCTCCCCAGTCATCATGACGTTGATTAGAAAGCGGCGATAAAAATTGGTTAATTAGATATCCATGAGCAGCATGGATTTGTACACCAGTAAAACCAGCTTTTTTTGCAATTTTTGCTGTATAAATGTGACGTTCGATTAGATGTTTAATTTCCGCTTCAGTTAATGCTCTGGGTTGAGCGAATTCTTTTTCAGAAAGTTGTAGTGGAATTGATGATGGTGCTACAGGCTGTGGTGATAAATAAATTGGTGATTGCCGTCCTGGATGATTAATCTGCATCCATATATGACCACCTTGTGCAATGCTTGCAACTGCCCATTCTTCGAGAAGTGGCAGATCCCGTTCATCTTCAATTACAACATCGCGTGGTAAAACCAAAGCTGTCCGAGCAATCATGACATTACCGGTAATCATCAAACCGGCTCCTCCTAATCCCCACCGCTTATACAAGCGGATAATTTCTTTTGTAGGGCTGTTTTGATCGTCAGCTAACTGTTCGTTCATGGCAGCTTTAGCTATCCGATTTGGCAATTCTGCCCCACAGGCTAGTTTTAAAGGTCGGTTAAGGATGGTAATATTGTTATTCATATTTTGACTAGTATCAATAAACTGCTAACATAAACGACTGCAATTGAGGGCGCTTGTTTAAGTCTCGCGCGATCGCAATTCTCGCACCACCCACCACTATACCCAGATTTCTCACCACACCTCCTAAAGCCTGCGCTTGTGCAGGGGAGAAGTAATAAGTAATAAGTAATAAGTAATAAGTAATAAGTTTTTACTCATTACTCATTACTTCTCTTCTGCTCCATCAAACGCCTTGAGCTTGTGAGAAATGCGGGTATATCGGCTAGTCGTAACGAAGGATGTAAGGCAACTTATTTATCAAAATTAATATATTTGTGAACATTTAAATGCTCCTGGAATTCTTTATAAGCTCGATTAATTGCTTGCATCGAAGTTTTTGCGATCGCAGAACTATTAACATCAGGATGATACAATCTTGCTAATCGGCGGTATGCAAGTTTAACAACATTGGGGCGATCGCTCTGATTTACGCCCAAGATTTCCCACCATTCCCCAAATAATCCAGAGTCAAGAGTAAATTCATTCCAAATCTTGATGCTTCCGCCATTACCGCCACTTACCAGCATCTTGCCATCAGGGCTAAAAGCAACGGGATTACACCCGGAAAGATTTTGTAGTAGTTCCCCAGTGTGGAGGTTCCAAAGTTTGATTGTACCGTCTCGGCTGGCACTGGCGAGGGTTTTTCCATCAGGGCTGATGGCAACAGACAAAACGGCCCTTGAGTGTCCTGTCAGAGTAGAAAGTAATTCTCCAGTTTGGAGATTCCACAGCTTTATTGTGGTGTCTGTGCTACCACTAATCAGAATTTGACTGTTAAAACTGATGGCAACTGTATTAACTGCACCCAAATGTTCAGTGAGAATATAGCGCTGTTCCCAAGTTTTGACATCCCAAACTCTAATAGTTTGATCGGCGCTACCACTTGCAAGAATTTTACCATCGGGACTGATGGTGACAGATAAAACTGCATCTGAATGTCCATTCAAGGTACGTTTTACTGTTCCCGTGTAGCGTCCCCAAATTCTAATCGTTTTATCGGCAGCACCACTAGCAAGAATTGCCCCATCAGGACTGTAGGCTACTGAGTTAACAAAACCATTATGACTATAGGGAGAGTTTAAATAAAAGAATGTCTGGATAAATTTTTTTGTGTCTATCTGCCAACTGCTGATTTTGCAATCGACACTACCACTTGCAATCTGCTTTCCATCAGGACTGATAGCAACTGATAAAACTGCTTCTGCTTGTCCAGAGAAGGTGTAAAGCCATTTTCCGGTTTTCAAGTTCCACAAATTAACTTGTCTGTCATCACTGCCACTGATTAAAGTATTACCATCAGGACTGATTGCGATCGCATTAACTGCCCCTAAGTGACTCTTGAGTGTGCGTACACATCTCCAAGTTTCAGGTAGCTGGTATAACTAACTGGGAATCAGGATTAGAAAGAATAGCATTTGCATTCGCACTAATCGCGAATTCCCTTCAATAAACCAGATGAGAGCATGAGTATCAATCACGTACTTCATAATTACCTATGACCAGTTTAAGCCGTCTTCGGTATCTCCATGAAATTCAGTAATTTTAAAATCGTTTTCTGTTGATTGTTTATTCCCAGAAAACATACCAAACTGCATTATCTGCTTTTGGATTGGAGCTTGTTTGGGTTCTAAAAAAGTTACAATGACACGGCTTTCTGATACATCAGATGGTAATTCTGAAAGTTGTATATTACCGTTCCTATACACTCCTTCAATCGATTGCAACATTAGTATTTACCAAATTTGTACTCATATAAATTATAAAGTTAATACTAAAAATAGGCTTGTTTGTTTAAAAACATCAAATTTTTGGGCTGTACTGGCGCTAGCTGCTGTGCGTTACTTCCTCATATTCGAGCTTATCTGCTAAAACACGCAGAGTTTTAAACCACCAGCCGTCGCCCTGCTAAAGAACTCTGTAGCGATCGCCAACTCTTATACACACACTATACTCATTATGTCAAGTAAGCCTGCGCTTTTATTAATCAGCAAATAGGCGAACTTGAACCAAAACCCATACGCAATCGGGAAATTATCAACAACCCTGATGAAATCTACCGAAAAGATGGAATAACATTTGTGTGTGCTTCAGCAAATTGTGTATAAGAGTTGAAAATGACGATATGGCAACATCTAATATCCTCAAAGAACCACAGCTTTTGCGGCTGGGTAGCTTGTTTGGTGGACTGCGTGGCGATTTGACGGGAGGACTAACAGCAGCAGTGGTGGCATTGCCTTTGGCTTTAGCCTTTGCGGTGGCCAGTGGTGTGGAACCAAAAGCGGGACTTTACACCGCGATTGTGGCGGGAATTGTCGCCGCAATTTTTGGTGGTTCCTCAGTACAGATTACAGGGCCAACAGGTGCAATGGCTGTAGTTTTAGTGGGAATTGTCGCCAAGTACGGCCTTGAGAAAGTTTGGATTGCTGGGGTGATGGCTGGAATTATCCAAATTGCCTTGGGGGTTGCCAAACTTGGACAGTTAGTAAAGTTTATTCCTTATCCGGTGACGGCAGGTTTTACTAATGGTATTGCCGTCATTATTTTTTGTGGTCAGTTAAATAATTTCTTTGGTTTAAAATTACCGCGTAGCGAACATTTTTTGCCGGGACTGTGGCAAAGTCTAACTCATGTAGAAGCTTTAAACTGGGCAGCAGTTGCCTTGGCAGTTGTGGTGATTGCAACCAATGTTTTGTGGCCGAGGATCAATACGACAATACCAGGTTCTTTGGTAGGGCTGGTGTTAGCAACTGCGATCGCATCTTCTTTCCATTTGAATGTACCAACAATTGGCACCATTCCTCAATCTTTACCGATGCCTCAAGGTATTCCCCACTGGAATGATTTTAGTGTGATTCGGGAACTAATTAATCCGGCTTTGGCTTTAGCTGCACTGGGAAGTATTGAATCGTTGCTATCGGCGGTAGTAGCTGATGGTATGACTGTCAGCGAGAAACACAATAGCGATCGCGAATTAATTGGTCAAGGTTTAGCTAATATGATTGTGCCATTTTTTGGTGGCATTCCTGCCACAGGTGCGATCGCTCGGACTGCTGTCAATGTCCGTTCTGGCGGTAAAACCAGACTATCTGGGGTAATTCACGGCGTTGCCTTAGCGATAATCGTTTTAACTTTAGCACCCCTAGCAGCACAGATTCCTTTAGCAGCACTTGCTGGGATTCTGATGGTGGTTAGTCTGCGAATGGTTGAGTGGGAAGCCATTGGTTTATTGATGCGTGCTACCTACTCCGACTTTGCTGTGATGATTCTTACCTGGCTAGTGACAATCTTGTTTGACTTAGTTCTCGCTGTCGAAGTGGGATTGATTGCAGCTGGAGCGTTATTCATCAAACGGATGAGCGATTTAAGCTTAGTTAAAATACCTGAAACCGAAGTATTTCCTCCTGGTACTCCTCTGGAATTAGGTAAGGAAATTGCCGTTTATCGAGTAGATGGCCCCGTATTTTTTGGTGCTGCTGAACGGTTTGCTACCTTCCTTCGCGATGAACCGGAAGTAAAGTATTTAATTCTCCGGTTGCGGTTTGTGCCAAATATGGACACAACTGGGTTAGTAGCCTTAGAGGATATTTATCATGACTTGGAACGGCACAATTGCCGCTTAATTCTCACAGGGTTACAACCCGAAGTCCAACAACTACTAGAACGTACAGGATTGTTAAAAACAATTGGGTTATCAAATTGTTTTGAAACAACCACAGATGCGATTTGCTCTATCTCTCCTCAGATTGCATGTTCTCAACCTGTAGCAACTGATTTGAAAACAAAAGAATTGATGGAATTAAATGACTAATACAGTTCAGATAAGACCAAAACACTTGTAGAGACGGCGATTTATCGCGTCTTGAAAACCCGCAATTTTGTACTATTAGCCCTTAACCCAAGCGTATTGCTCTCAAGACGCGATAAATCGCGTCTCTACATGAGCGATCGCCGCGAGCCTTTAAATATTAAAATAAAGCCTGTATTCATTATTGAATCAGGCTTTTGAGGTCTTTTATTCAATTTGTACGGACAACTTCAATTTAATTACTGAATAGCAAATCCTTCCGGTCTGATAGCATCTTCCAAATCAACGCCCATCAGATTAGCTCCCTGGATGTTTGCATTTGTCAGATTTGTATTTTCCAAGTCTGCGTTTTGTAGGTTAGCGGTTTGCAGGTTAGCTCCCAGGAGGTTAGCTTTCTCTAGGTCTGCATCAAATAGGTTCGCTCCCACTAAGTTTGCTCCCAAAAGGTTTACCTTGCCTAAATCTGCTCCTTGAAAGTTAGCCCCTTGTAAGTTTGTTTGCTGTAAGTTAGCTCTTTCTAAGTCTGCATTTTGTAAGTTAGCACCTTCTAAGTTTGCCGCTTGCAGGTTTGCATCCTTTAACATTGCTCCAGTCAGATTACAGCCGACACATTCATTGGTTTGTAATAAATGTCTAACGTTATCTGCTACAGAGACTATTGGGGATAGGACTGGTGCTGTCACAGGCTCCATTGGCGATACAACCGGAGATATGACTGGTGCTGTTACAGGCTCCATTGGTGATTCAACTGGAGCTAGTTCAGATTCCGTAGGTATGGATGGTGTTAGTGTTTGCGCTCTAGCGCTGGGCTGGATAAGTAGAGTAAATCCCGCGACAACTACCAGAAACAATGCTTTTACGAGCCACTGAGTTAATTTTTTAGAGTTTGATTGATTCATCATTAGTTCCTTCATAATCTGATTCCTATTGGTGGGCTTGCTTTTATAAGAGCCATCGATAATGTGCTTTATTCTCACTTTAGATAACTTGATTGATAAGAGCAAATATTATTGTTATTCATTTTGATAAATTCAAGTGATTAATAAATCTTTTTGGATGGAAAACGATTGGACATAATACCCATCAAGAATTTCAAGTTTTCAGATTTTAGATGCGTAGGCGTAGCCCGTCGCAGACATCGCATGGAGCGTCTATCGTAGACATAGTTTACCGCCGCATCGCCTCATACCTAGTTCCCAAGCATTGCCAAACTAGGCAAAAGTCGATATGTTTCACTTTTAATCAAGATAGAGAGTCCCAAGTAAATCAAGACAAAGGGGAAGATTTTCCGACCGTAGCGAGTTAGAACGGGTGTCATCAGAGGATTACGAGTCAGGTTGTAAGAGAGTAAGCACCACGTACCAACAGTGAAATAGCAAACACACAGAATTACACCCAAACTTGGAAGATTGCTGCTAGCAAACAACGGTACATAGATCCCAATGTTGTTTCCTCCATTGGCAATGGTGACAGCCGAAACGCGGTAGGTTTGAGGATCGCGGATGGTTGCGAATAGTGATTTCTTCTGGCGTCCAGATTTGGTAGGAGTTAAGTCAACTGACACAGCTTGCACTGTCTCCCCTTCCTCTTCTCGACTGATGAAATTACTGATACCGATGGCAATGGGAAGCAAACCTAGCAAACCAATCCAGGTGCTAGGAATAAGCATACCGCCGAAGAAACCAGGGAGACTAGCACAAACTAAGGTAGTGAATCCCAGAAATTCACCGACAACAATATGCTTAGGACGAAAGCTGCGATTGACTTTTCCGAAGAAGGCCGTTAAGTATAAATTGTCGTCAAAAGTGGTTGCAAAAGCGACAGAGATTCCAATAATTAATGTACTAATTAGCCAACTCATAATTGTTGCTCACGATAATTCAATGCTGTTTGTCTTACATCCTTCTCTGCTTCTCGATGTGAATGCAGTTCAGGAAATTTTGTGACTGTTGTACTTAACGACAACCAATCGAGGTTCGCTAGTAATCAGTCAATTTTCCAATTTGTCGGATTTTTGGAGGCGATGCCTATAGCGCTAAACTATGCCTCTAATCAAATTGGTGATTTTTTTTCTCAGCAAGGTACCTTGGGAGCTAATGAAGTCAATATTATGGCTTTCAACCAAATAAGAGCAAATACTCTTGTTTTTTAAAACGATAAATAAAAGTGATTAACAAATTGACTATATGTTTTGGGCTTTCTACATGACAACTAAACCGTATAGGAGAGAGTAGCAGTTCGTCATACCTAATACTGAGTTAGTATCTGAGAAGTTTAAGAGCGTAGTTTACCGCCGTAGGCATCGCTCCTATTGAAGAGAACCCTTGTCAGATGCTAAAGCCTGGGATATTCTTGGCAGCTAGCATTCAACATCGGTTAATATGACTAATTGCCCTCTAACTTCAGTTTTGAGATGTTCAGTAATGTTAGATTTTAACTTGTAATTATGTTAACCAGTGTTGACCGTTTATTATTTGTCCGGCGAGTCCCGATTTTTAAGGAATTGCGGGATGATTTTATTGTGCGGCTCACTTCAGTGATGAACGAATTGTCATTTCCAGCTAATTACACCATCTTTCGACAGGGAGAAGAAGGGCGATCGCTCTATATTGTCGTGTCAGGTCGAGTTAAAGTTCACATTGGGAATAAACAATTGGCAGAGGTGGAACAGGGAAAATACTTTGGTGAGATGGCAGTATTTGATACTCAACCTCGTTCCGCCACCGCAACGACTCTGGAACCTTGTGAATTTTTAGAACTGACGCAAGAGCAGCTGTATGATGCGATCGAAGAAACTCCCGAAATTGCGGTGAATATCATTCGTGAATTATCCCGTCTGATTCGCAGACTAAATGATGATATGAATGTGACCTCTTTGCGGAGTTAATAATCAACAAAAATCGGCGGTAATCCCATCATTTCAAGGGGTAGGAGGTATAGCAGCCCGCCGATTTAGTCATTAGTCAGTGGTCATTAGTCATTGGTACTAATGATATAGCGGTTCCCAATAGCATGAAATACAGACCTAACCCCCGGCCCCTTTCCTTCAAGGAAAGGGGAGTAAGATTCAAAGCCTCTCTCCTTTTAGGCTACGGTCTACACACAAGTCCTAAAAACCTAGCTTGATAAGCATTTCCTCGTTCCCAGTCGGAGACTGGGAATGCATTCATTGAGTCTCTGACTCAATATCTGACTAGAGGCAGAGTCTCTAATCAGGCATTCCTATGCAGAGCAATAGGAACGAGATAAACGAGATAAACGAGATAAACGAGATAAACGAGAGAACAATGAGAAATTGATCTTTTTTCGACTTTGTGTACACCGTAGCTCCTTTTAGGAGAGAGGTTTGGAGAGAGGTCAAAACTGTACTGCACCCAAGCGCGCTATATTTCCCCACGACAATTCATGAAAACGAGAGAATGCAGGAGCTTATCGGAAAGACTTGCGATGTTTTCGTAGCCGTGGAATAAGTTAAGTCAATCTTGAACTAGGGACTAGTACCGCAAGGCGGAATTAAAAATTAAAAATTAAAAATTAAAAATGAAGACAGCGTAAGGGTTTTGTTGATTGGGAATGAGTGGTTTATTTACGCCGTACTGTACTAGAGATTGTAGACTGAGAAGATAATTCTGAACTCTGTATTTTTCTTTAACAAACTTTCAAGCAATATTGCTGCCTATTGTTATGCTACCTCTATAGTGTCGAGGAAACATAGTAATGTTGAAGGTTTTTGCTGACCGTGGTGGAACATTCACAGATATTGTTGCTGTTACTAATAATCAAGCAATTATAGATGGACTATCAAAACATCCTGAACGCTTTTTAATCGTCCCTTTGTCTAATCAGCAATGGATAATAGTATACAAACTACTTTCAGAAAATCCTGAACAATATCAAGATGCAGCCATCCAAGGTATTCGGGATATCATAGGTATTGCTAACAACGAACCCATTCCTACAGAAGCGATAGAAGTGCTAAAAATGGGGACAACGGTAGCAACAAATGCGCTATTAGAAAGGAAGGGCGATCGCGTCGTTCTTCTCATCACCAAAGGGTTTAAAGATGCGCTGCGAATTGGCTACCAAAATCGTCCTAATATCTTTGCTCGCCATATCGTTTTACCAACCATGCTTTATGAGCAGGTGATTGAGATAGATGAACGCTATGATGCCAAAGGAAATGAATTAATACCGATAAAGATTGAACAAGTCAAAAGTGACTTGCAAGCAGTTTACCACACAGGAATTCGGAGTTGTGCGATTGTTTTTATGCACAGCGATCGCTATCCCAATCATGAACAACAAATAGCCCAGCTTGCCCAAGAAATCGGCTTTACGCAGATATCCGTATCCCATCAAGTTAGTCCGTTAATGAAGTTGGTTAGTCGAGGAGATACAACAGTAGTCGATGCTTATTTAACTCCTATTCTGCGGCGCTACGTCAACCAAGTAGCGAGTCAGTTACCCAAAGTAAAATTAATGTTCATGAAATCTGATGGCGGTTTAGTTGCAGCCGAACAATTTCAAGGTAAAGATAGTATTTTAAGTGGCCCGGCTGGCGGTATTGTTGGCGCAGTTCAAACTAGTAAAAGAGCAGGTTTCGAGTTAGTTATTACCTTTGATATGGGTGGAACCAGTACAGATGTTGCCCACTTTAAAGGAGAGTATGAACGACAACTGGATTCGGAAATTGCTGGGGCGCGGATGCGAGTTCCTGTATTAGCAATTAATACTATTGCTGCTGGCGGTGGTTCAGTTCTCTTTTTTGATGGTTCTAGTTATCGTGTTGGGCCTAAATCTGCTGGATCAAATCCTGGTCCTGCTTGTTATCGGCGTGGCGGGCCATTAGCGGTTACTGATGCCAATGTGATGTTAGGTAAAATCCACCCACAATATTTTCCCTCAGTTTTTGGAATTGATGGAAATTTACCTTTAGATAAAGATACTGTCATTCAGCAATTTACACAATTAGCCCAAGATATTCAAGCCGCTACATTAAATCATTCTACTCCCGAAGAAGTAGCCGCTGGATTTATTGCGATCGCAGTGGAAAATATGGCGAATGCAATTAAAAAAATCAGTCTGCAACGGGGTTATGATGTTACCCAATATGTGCTTTGTTGTTTTGGCGGTGCAGGTGGGCAAGTTGCTTGTTTAATTGCCGATACCTTGGGAATGAAAACAATATTTTTACATCCTTATGCTGGCGTTCTGTCTGCTTATGGAATGGGATTAGCGGATGTGCGGGCAATTAGAGAAGGGGGAGTAGAACAACCTTTAAGCCAAGCATTAATTCCTAAATTACAGCAGTTAATGGCGTATTTAGAAACTCAAGCTAGAAGTGAAATAGATGAGGCACTGAGTCAAGTAGAAATAGTCAGAAAAATTAACTTAAAATATGAGGGAACTAACTCTACCATGACCGTTAATTTTGCTGATAATGTGGTATTTATGCGACAAGAGTTTGAAATTGAACATCAATCTCGCTATGGTTTTATTCAATTAGAGAAAAGCTTAATTGTCGAATCAGCTTCAGTGGAAGTAATTCAGAAAATGGATACTCCCGAAGAACCGTTAATTACCCGTACCCGTTTTCTAGATGAAGCTCCCGTATGTGTTGAGACAGTTAGAATGTTTAGTCATAATAAATGGCATGATACACCTATTTATCGACGGGAAGATTTGCAACCAGAAGATAGTATTAATGGCCCTGCGATCGTCGTCGAAAAAATTGGCACAATTGTAGTTGAACCTAACTGGAACGCCAGATTAACTGAACGTAATCATCTAATTTTAAAACGTAAAGCTTGATGAATTCATCAGGCTTAATCTGTATTTGCAGGAGAATCAATATCAGTTATCTTTCTTACAGATTTGCGTTTTTTTAGAAAAAGGAGTCAAAAATGTACATAAAATCTCAACCAGATCCCATCCGTTTAGAAATATTCAAAAATCTCTATCAATTTATCGCTGAACAAATGGGAATCGTGTTACAAAACACGGCCACATCAGTGAATATCAAAGAAAGGCTAGATTTCTCCTGTGCTATTTTTGATTCTTCTGGATTATTAGTAGCAAATGCCCCCCATATTCCTGTACATTTAGGCTCAATGAGTGAAAGTGTCCGCAGTTTAATTAATGATAAAGGCGACACCCTAAAACCGGGAAATGTCTATCTATCTAATAACCCCTATAACGGCGGAACCCACCTACCTGATGTAACTGCAATTAACCCAGTTTTTCTAGATAGTTGTGAAAATAATCCATGCTTCACTCCCCTCTTTTTTGTTGCTTCTCGTGGACACCAAGCCGATATTGGTGGAATTACTCCTGGTTCAATGCCTCCCAACAGTACCACAGTAGAAGAAGAAGGAATTCTCTTTGATAATTTCCTTTTGGTTGAAGAGGGAAATTTTCGAGAAAATTCAGTAAAACAGCACCTCTCAAATCATACTTATCCGGCTCGTAACCCTGACCAAAATCTAGCTGATTTCAAAGCACAAATTGCCGCAAATGAAAGGGGAGTTCAAGAACTTCGTAAAATGGTTTCACAATATGAGCTTGATACTGTTCAGGCTTATATGACATTTGTGCAAGCTAATGCTGAGGAGTCTGTTAGACGTGCGATCGCAGTTCTCAAGGATGGCTCATTTACTTATAAAATGGATGATGGCTCACAAATTCAAGTTAAAGTAACGATTTACCCAGAAAACCGCAGTGCTACCATCGATTTTACTGGGACTTCTCTACAACTAAATAGTAATTTTAATGCTCCTAAAGCTGTAACTCAAGCAGCAGTCTTATATGTCTTCCGTACTTTAGTTGATGATAATATTCCTCTTAATGCCGGGTGTCTTAATCCTCTAGAAATTATTATCCCGGTTGGCTGTATGCTCAACCCAACCTATCCCGCAGCAGTAGTAGCAGGTAATGTAGAAACTTCTCAAACCATTGTTGATGCTTTATATGGTGCTTTGGGTGTCATGGCTGCTTCTCAAGGAACGATGAATAATTTTACTTTTGGTAATGAGCAATATCAATATTATGAAACTATCTGCGGCGGCTCTGGAGCGGGGATTGATTTTGATGGAACTGATGGTGTCCATTCCCACATGACGAACTCTCGTTTGACCGATCCAGAAGTACTAGAAACCCGTTATCCTGTTCTTTTAGAAAGCTTTAGTATTCGTCCCGATAGCGGTGGTAAAGGAAAATATTCGGGTGGTAATGGAGTTGTTCGCCGCATTCGATTTCTAGAACAGATGACAGCTAATATTCTCTCTGGCCATAGGCTGATTCCTCCCTTTGGATTAAATGGTGGGGAAGCAGGAAAAGTAGGACGCAACTGGATACAACGTCAGAATGGAATCGGAGAGAATTTAGACAGCACAGCAACAGTAGAGATGAAAACTGGAGATGTTTTTGTAATAGAAACTCCTGGCGGCGGTGGATTTGGTCAAATCTCTTAATTAGAAAGTTTAGCTACCTAAGATAGATAAATTGGGCTGAACACAAAATTAGGATAGTTAGTATTATTTGGGATTCTCGAAACAGGGTTTTGCTAAAGAATTTAGAATCCCAAATTTAAAATTCCGAATTGGTATAAGCTGGCTTCAACTTCCCAGAAAGTTGAGCATAGCTGAAACCACAGCATCCGGCGACTCAATCAAAAAGCCATGACCACCACGTTCAATGACTACAAGTTCAGCATTGGGAATACCTTGAGCAAGTTGCTGAGAAAACTTTAGGGGAGTGAGAATATCTTGTTTACCAACCACAACTAAGGTAGGACAATGAATTTGTTGGAGAAGATTTGTTGTGTCACTACCAAGGATGGCTTGGCTGTGATGATAGAGTGAATGAGTTGCAGGCGGGAAAGGATATCTGATGGCAAATTCAATCAGACCTTCGATCATTCCAGGAATCGAGTAAAACGCATCTGTAAATATCCAGGGCAATACGACTTTTTCATAAAGTTTTAAGTCTACATTACTAGGAAGTTCGCCCCAAGTCTTGATGATGCTGTTGAATAATGCATCACCTTTTGCCAAAGATGAAAGTAGCATCAGACTTTTTACCTTTTCAGGGTGCGCTAACACTAGTTCTTGGGCTATCTGACTACCCATTGAATGACCAGCTAGATGCACCTGATTAATTCCGATGTGGTCAAGCAATGTTGCAACGTCACTAGCCATCTGTTTCAGACTATAGGGACTTTTGGGAGCAGAACTTCTCCCCATACCTCGGTTATCCAAGCGAATGACTTGATATTGTGAAACCAGCGATGGCATAATCAGCGACCAATAAGCATGATCACAAAGAAAGCCAGCTATTAATAGCAAAGGCTCACCTGTTCCCTTAATGTCGTAGAACAAATCAATCCCGTTAATCTGAACCTTGGGCATAGTGAATAATTCTGCTAAACCTTATTTTGAAGTAGGGATAGACAAGGCTAAACTCCTACGTCTTGAATTTCTCGTCCACCGGAATCTGATAGCCATTGGCGAGGCGATTGGTCATATTGGCTGTGGCTGCGATCGCCATTAGTTCCCCAAACATAGTATCATTCATACCCTTGGCACGCGCAGCCGCTGTGTGGGAGGCAATGCAGTACTCACAGCCATTGGTTGCAC
Source organism: Nostoc sp. CALU 1950 (assembly GCF_051172895.1). NCBI lineage: Bacteria > Bacillati > Cyanobacteriota > Cyanophyceae > Nostocales > Nostocaceae > Nostoc > Nostoc sp. CALU 1950. The sequence continues at coordinate 27,869 of NZ_JBDNJQ010000061.1, forward strand.
TCACGGCGATATAAATCAGTTCGCGCATTAGTGGATCAATCTCACCAGGGCTGGTCATCACTTCCTTTAGCGTTTGCCACGTTCTTTGTAAGGTGGGGGGATGGTTGGCTATGGCTTTCCAGAAATTATTGATGTAGTCATTTTGACGTGTAACGCGGATGTCATCATACACTGCACGTACTTCGTCGCTGGCTTCTTCGTATTCGATCAGCTTAGTCATGTTTTAATTCTTAATAAACACTGAGGCCAATACCTACATTCGTCCGGTCAAGTCTACACACGGGTTTTTTTTATGTCTGATCTTGGTTTTACTCACATTGCACTTGCAGTCAGTGATGTTGATGAAAGTATCTCATTTTATGCAAAGTATGCCCAGATGACAGTCGTGCATCATCGCATTGATCAAGCGACTCAATCAGATGTTGCTTGGATTAGTGACCTGACTAGACCTTTTGTAATTGTCCTCATTAAAGCAGCTAAAGTAGAAGGCGCACTCTTACCACAATCCCATCTTGGGGTAGCTTATCAGAATCGCGGGGAAATTGATCGCCTGTGCAATGAGGCACGCGCTGAGGGAATACTGCTGGCTGGGCCAAATGACTGGGGTTCTCCCGTTGGTTACTGGGCTTTTATTCGAGACCCAGATGGTCATACACTAGAAATTTCCTATGGTCAGGAAATTAGTTTTACAGTCGAGCAAGCTAGAGAGGCGATTAATCGCCTCTCTTAAAAAAATGCTATTACCTGTTACCAGGAGTACGTCCACCTTCATCATTACTGCCACCGTGAGGGCGGGAATTGCCTGGGTCACAGCCCTCAGCACCATTGCCAATTCCTTGGTTGCAATTGCGACGCGTTTTGACACCTTCCCTTAAAGTTTCTGTCTGCTCCTCAACTGCAACTTGTTGTTGTTGCCCAACGACGTACTGCGAGGAGATATTTGCTACCTGTCCAGTACTAGACAATGCCTGGTATAGCAAAGCAGATACTTCGGACCTGGTTGCTACCCGTTCAGCATTTAGCATCTTTACATTAGGATAGTTGACGACTATACCACGTTGTGTAAGTGCAGCAATCAGACTACGATATTCACGACGAATAGTAGTTGAATCACTATAAACAGATAAGATTGTATCCGTGGAAGCACTGGTTTGATAATTTAATCCCCGCGCTAATGCTACCAAAATTTCAAGGCGGGAAAGCCTTTGAGTGGGGTTGAAATCTTTGCCAATAACAGCGTTTAAAAAGCCCATTTGATAAACTTCGCTGATGGCATTGTAAGCCCAATATTGAGTTGAAACATCTTTAAATGCGATCGCTCGACGAATTTTCCCCTTGGTAAAGGCTTTCCGTAACATTGCCGCAAATTGAGCACGAGTTACTGGTGCATCAGGGCGGAAAGTCCCATCAGGAAAACCTTCGAGAATTTCCATTGAGGCCAATTCGGCAATAAAATCTTTAGCCCAGTAGTTTGTGGAAACATCAGAAAACCCAACTTGGAGAGCGCGAGACATCCCAACTTGGCGATAATTCATCAGCATTTGGCTGATATCGTAGCTAGAGTTATCGCTGATTTCAATCACCTGCACCAAACTACCTGGAGTAGCTTGTAAAGCCTCTGCCAAGTCGGAACTAAAGACGCTCACGAACGATTGACGCACTAAAGCATACTCACCTTGAGTGAAAGAGGTGGGATAAACGCTGGTTCCTGCAATTTTTGATAAGCCTTCTACTTGGAACTGACTACCTTGGAAGGTTTGGGAACTGCTTAGGAAACTAACACGTTGGTCGCTGACTTGGGTGAAGTAGTCGTAAGTGGTAGTACCTGCGTCAATAGTGCCATTCTGGTCAGCATCAACACCATAAACAGTGCGAACGACTTGGTATTCTGTAGGTTTGGCTGACAAAATCAGGTTAACTGTGGTGTTTGCCGACAAACACTCAAATTCACTGTAGCCAATAAAGCGGTTTTGAACATCATACAATCGCACGACGATGCGATCGCTAGCTTTTAACCCCTTAGCAAATTTTGCCTTTTGCTTAATCTTGTATTTGTAATCGCCCAAAAAGCGCTCTTTTAAATAGCCCTTGCTACCTTTACTCTTGACAGAAATGCGAGCAATCACCTCTGACAAGTTACCCGATGGTTCCCAAATGGCAAGGCTAAAACCTGTTTTTTTGCCTTTTGTAGAAACACTACTACTGCGGCTTTCTGTGGTGATAGTTTGCCGCTCAATAGTAGTAGTACGACTCCTTGTTTCTACTTTTTTATCGGCTAAAAGTTGTTGACTTGTGGAATTCTTAGATATTTGGGCGACGGTGGTAGAGAACCCTAAAGTTGCAGATGCAGAAGCTATTGGTGAAAATATTGCCACAGAGGTTGCAGCCAGAACAAACTTGCTCATTTGAGCGAAGTAACTTTGATTCATGTATTTCATCTCACACTACCATTCGTCTAAAAAGTCACAGGGGTATTTGGTATCCCTCGACTTATTAATCCCTTGGAGTGAATGGAACTAACATCTAATCATTGCTGAGTGAGAAGTTATGAGGTCAGAGAACATTACTATATTAAAGAAACACTTTATTAATCTTAATAATGACTGTAACGACACAGCAGCTTGCAACTCAAGACGCTTTTGAAAAATTCTTTTGGACTTGGCAGGGTTACAAAATTCAGTACACTGTTATGGGCACTGGACGCCCTTTGGTACTGGTTCACGGCTTCGGTGCTTCCATTGGACATTGGCGCAAAAATATCCCAGTTTTAGCTGATGCTGGCTACCAGGTATTTGCCATAGACCTTTTAGGCTTTGGTGGTTCTGATAAAGCGCCTATTGATTACAGTGTGGAAGTTTGGGTGGAACTGCTGAAAGATTTCTGCACAGCACATATACAGGAACCTGCTGTATTTATTGGCAACTCCATCGGCGCACTTTTGAGCTTAATTGTACTGGTAGAACATCCAGAAATTGCTGCTGGTGGTATTTTAATTAATTCTGCGGGTGGGTTGAGTCATCGTCCTCACGAATTGAACCCGCCGCTACGGATGGTAATGGCAACTTTTAATCGGTTTGTGCGATCGCCAATTACAGGTAAATTTGTTTATAACCGCATCCGCCAAAAAGCTCAAATTCGCCGCACCCTCTACCAAGTTTACCGCGATCGCCAAGCCGTCACCGATGAATTAGTCGATTTACTTTATACACCCTCTTGCGACCCAGGAGCGCAACAAGTCTTCGCATCTATTCTCACAGCCCCTCCTGGCCCAAGCCCAGAGGAACTATTGCCCAAAGTAGAACGTCCTATATTAGTGATTTGGGGTGCCGATGACCCTTGGACACCAATTACCGGGGCCAAGATTTACGAAAAGGCGCGTGAGAATGGCAAAGAAATCAAAATTGTTCCCATTCCCAATGCCGGTCATTGTCCTCACGATGAAGTTCCAGATGTTGTCAATGCTCAGATTGTCGATTGGCTGGCACAATATCAAGGGTTCTAAATTAGAAGTTAAGAGTGATGAGTTAAAAGTTAGAACTGAAAAATTATTAGAAGTTTTACTCCTAACTCCTAACTCACAATTTGATACTCAGTTAGTCAATATAGCGGTTCTCAATTGTATGAAATACAGACCTAACCCCCAGCCCCTTCCCTGCAAGGGAAGGGGAGTAAGACTTAAAGCCTCTCTCCTTTTAAGAGAGAGGTTTGGAGAGAGGTCAAAGTGTATTGCTTCCATTCGAGAACCGCTATAATTTCATGCCTAGACTTAAGACGAGGGCAAACTGTCCATTAACACTTGCGTATGATATAGGACTCATATTTGATTTCTGAAAAAACTCAGTACAACTAAGAAGCCTTCTTGACTGTTGCCTATTGCTTATTGCCTATTCCCTGCCTATCGCGCTTGCGCTGCGCTTGTCTGCGACACGCTCCGCGAACGCGCACCACGCAAATCAGTTCAGAAATCAAAGCGGATTCCTATATTGAGCAAAGTGTCCGTCATCAAGAATAACTTTGTGCCTATGCACCTCGGCGCGTGCAAGGTAAAAATGCGGCTAACAATCTGGGTGAGTCACTCTTATTTTTTATTGCACTTTGAAAAAATCAAACTCATCTGGTGAATGTAATGGAGCTTGATGTGCGTAATGAACATAAAGGAATAATTCCCTTAAGTCATCATCCAGATTTTTCCCAACAAGGCTATCAAGTCATCAGCGAACTAGGACGCAACCGAGAAGGGGGACGCATTACTTATTTAGCTAATGTCCTCAACTCTAATGAACAGGTGGTGATTAAAGAGTTTTGTTTTGCTCATGCAAGTGCGGATTTGTCAGGCATAAAAGCCTATGAACGCGAAATTGAAATCTTGCAACAACTGAATCATTCCCGCATTCCTCGCTATGTAGATTCCTTTGAAATACCAGGGGTTTTTTATATGGTGCAGGAATATAAAAATGCCCCATCATTGGGTATAAGACGCAGCTTTCATCCTGAAGAAATTAAGCAAATTGCTTTGTCAATTTTAGAAATTTTGGTTTACTTGCAAAAGCAAGTTCCCTCAATTATTCATCGGGATATTAAGCCAGAGAATATTTTGGTTGATGAGCAACTAAATGCTTATCTGGTTGATTTTGGTTTAGCTAGGATACAGGGTGCAAAAATAGCTCTTAGCAGCTTTGTAGCCGGAACTCCAGGTTTTATGCCACCAGAGGAACAGTTTGGTCATCCTCTAACGGAAGCATCAGATTTATATAGTTTAGGAGCAACGCTGATTTGCTTACTTACTAATACTCGTTCTGCTGAAATTGGGAAATTAATTGATGATAACTATCGATTTAATTTTCAGAAATTAGTTCCTCAAATCAGTCCACGTTTTCGGTTGTGGTTGATGAGAATGGTAGAACGTAACCGGAAACGTCGCTATGCCAATGCATCTTTTGCTTTAAAAACACTTCAGCGAATTCAGGTTGTTGGTACTGCCACTGGGATAGATACTTTAGTCACTACAATCAAACCTAGAAAACGAGCTACAGTGCTGGCACTAACCACTGTTGTGACATTGGCTGCGATTGGGGCAACTTTGATGAGTTGTCAGCCTGGTGATACGGTTAGGCAATTGCTGGAAGCTAGAGAATGTCAAGGCTTTGATTTCATCTCAAGTTGCCAAGAAAAAACCAGACGTTAAGCTATGAAAGCTTGAAAGCTGGAATTTTTGTTATGTACTGAATTACTAGCTTACTCATGGTTAAACTCAATACAAGGGTGTTGAATTTAACCATTGAGTTTTACCCTGTTGACAAGATTCTACTTTTTTTAACTTGACACCAGTACTAAAATACCCATCCCATAAGAGTCGTTATTTTAATTAATTCCGAGCGATACCTTCTTCACGCGCTGCACGTTGCACAGCAGCAGCAACAGCAGTGACGACACGCTCATCAAAGACTGACGGAATAATATGTTCTCGATTCAAATCTGAAGGCTTGACTAAGGAGGCGATCGCACTTGCAGCTTCTAAGTACATTGTGGTGGTAATTGTCTGTGCCCGACAATCTAAAGCACCACGGAATACTCCAGGAAAAGCTAACACGTTATTGATTTGATTCGGGTAGTCACTGCGACCTGTCGCGATGACCGCAACATCTTGACTGATTAATTCTGGCTGAATTTCTGGAATGGGATTTGCCATTGCAAACACAATTGCGTCTTTCGCCATCGAATGCACCATTTCTGGTGTCAAAACTCCCGGTACACTGACACCAATAAATACATCTGCGCCTTGCATCGCACCTGCTAATGTACCCTGAGCTTTCACAGCAAATTCGAGTTTTTCTTCTGTCAAATCGGTGCGACTAGTAGAGATAATCCCTTTAGAATCGCACATCCAGATTTTTTCTGCTCCAGCTTTCCTCAGTAACCGAGCGATCGCCACTCCAGCCGCTCCAGCACCGTTAATCACGATGCGGATTTCGGCCATTGCCTTATTTACCAGCTTTAGAGAATTGAACAACGCTGCCAAGGTAACAATCGCTGTACCATGCTGGTCATCATGAAAAACGGGGATATCTAACTCTTGGCGCAATCTTTTTTCAATTTCAAAGCAGCGAGGTGCAGCGATATCTTCTAAATTCACACCCCCAAATACCGGAGCGATATTCTTAACTGCCTGGATAATTTCTTCTGTGTCTTGGGTAGCAAGGCAGATGGGAAAAGCATCCAGCCCGGCAAATTCTTTGAACAGCATTGCTTTGCCTTCCATAACTGGGAGAGCCGCTGCTGGGCCGAGATTTCCTAAACCCAAAACGGCACTACCATCGGTAACAATAGCAACAGTGTTTTGTTTGATGGTTAAATTGTAAACTTCCTCTGGGTCTTGAGCGATCGCTGTACAAATTCGACCAACTCCGGGTGTGTAAGCCATTGCTAGATCGGAAACACTCTTCAGAGGAATTCTGCTGGTAATGCTGATTTTGCCACCACGATGCAAATTAAAGGTGCGATCGTAGACACTGAGTAACTTGATATCTGGCAATGCTTTCACTGCTTGCACAATGGTTTCAGCATGTTCGGTACTAGCAGCATCCACAGTCAAATCGCGGGTGGACTCTTTGCGGGTTTGCTCAATTAAATCAATTTGACCGAGATTACCGCCAGTGGTTGCGATCGCCTGGGTTACTGACGCCAGCATCCCTACACGATTAGGAATCTGCAAGCGCAGTGTCAAACTAAAACTAGAATTAGGAGTTAGGTCTGCCATGTTGATTTTGGATTTTAAGTTTTAGATTTTATATTGAATTGAGACAAAAACTAAAATTCGAGTTTTTTTAGTTAGTCAGTGGAAACACAATAAATTTAAACTCTTGGAATAACCACCAGTAGTTAGTTTACTCACTGCTCACAGTTTTGATAATTATTTTTATTTATACCAATGCATTTACTAATGTAAATGAGTAACAATTTAGTAATTGTACCCAAATACACCAGATATTTTTTTAATATTTTAGCTGTGTAAATCTTTGTATAACTAGAGCTTCATAAAAAAAGCGCCCTCTAAACAGAGAGCGCGGTGAATTTCAAATTACAATTAACCATGTATTGCAGGTGCGTAGGCGTAGCCCATCGTAGACATCGTTGCCACTGGCAATGCCTCACCAGCCGCCAAATCCAAGGGGAAGTTGTGAGCATTGCGCTCGTGCATTACTTCTATACCTAAATTGGCGCGGTTTAGCACATCTGCCCATGTATTAATTACATGACCTTTGGAGTCCAGAATTGATTGGTTAAAGTTGAACCCGTTGAGATTAAATGCCATCGTGCTGATACCTAATGCCGTCAACCAGATACCAACTACAGGCCAAGCGGCTAAGAAAAAGTGCAAGGAACGCGAGTTGTTAAAGCTGGCATATTGCCAGATTAACCGCCCAAAGTAACCGTGAGCCGCTACGATGCTATAGGTTTCTTGTTCTTGACCAAACTTGTACCCATAGTTTATGGATTCAGCTTCAGTTGTCTCTCTGACTAGAGACGAAGACACCAAAGAACCGTGCATTGCTGCAAAAAAAGCACCACCGAACACCGCAGCTACACCGAATTCATGGAATGGATGCATCAGGATATTATGCTCGGCTTGGAATACCAACATGAAATTAAAAGTGCCGCTAATGCCAAGAGGCATCCCGTCAGAAAAGCTACCTTGACCAATTGGGTAAATTAAGAAAACTGAAGTTGCAGCAGCTACAGGAGCAGAGTAAGCAAGGCAAATCCAAGGACGCATCCCCAGACGATAGCTTAACTCCCATTGCCGACCGAGCCAGCAGAAGATCCCAATCAGGAAATGCAAGACAATGAGCTGATAAGGGCCGCCGTTGTAGAGCCATTCATCCATTGAAGCAGCTTCCCAAATTGGGTAGAAGTGCAAACCAATGGCATTTGATGTGGGTACAACAGCACCAGTGATAATGTTATTGCCGTATAATAAAGAACCAAAAACTGGCTCCCGAATGCCGTCAATATCGACGGGGGGTGCAGCAATAAAGGCAATAATGAAACAGATGGTAGCGGTCAATAGGGTAGGAATCATTAAAACGCCGAACCAACCAATATAAAGCCGATTGTCGGTGCTAGTAATCCATTGACAGAAACGATCCCACAGGTTGCCGCTTTCGCTTCTTCCGAGAGTGGTGGACATAACTGTGTTGTTTATAAATCGCTGACAACAAACTTTCCCAATTCTTAGAAATTGAGACTTGTATCAATACTTGTTGGGATTTGGGGAAAAGGGGAAGAAAAAACCTTTACCCTTTAACCTTTAACCTTTTCCCCAAATCCAATTCCGAGTTAAAAATGCAAAACCCAAGCAGTATTGAGACTTGTACTGTTTTCAATGTCTTTCGCCAAATACTTTCTCCCTATTCGCCGGAACTCTCTAGAATTACCTCACACCAAAAATGCTATTAACTAACTTCCCCAGGGAGATTGTGTGAAAAAGAGGAAACTTTTACCGGCTCATATATCACGTTTTACATTAACAATTTGTATTTTTCAATACATTTGTATTAAGTTTTACTAAGCTAAATGCTCAACAAACTCCGTGTGTTCTTGGGAATTTAAACCTTGTTGCAGCACTGCTAAAACTTTCGTCATATCGCCTATAAGTTTTTACTCTGCATTCACAAATTCCAAATACCCCTTGCTAAGTTCTTTTACCGCCAAATCATAAAATTGCTTACCGTGTTCTGGCGTTGCTAAATCCGGATTTGATCCCATGCGTCCATCTGGATAATGCACTCGAAAGTCAGCTGCGCTATAAATCCTATGTCCACTTGCAACTTCTGGTGAAAGGGGTGCTTGCTTAATCGCATCTGGATAAACGTACTGGGTGAGAGCTACTTCACTTGGCGTTGCATGAGAACCTTCTTGATCCCCATATAATTCTTTAGCTAGCTTATATACAGAACCGCACATAAACCAGTTTGCAACTTGACATTGCACCTGTTGAGCATTGGGAATCTGCAAATCTTCTAAATGAGCGTAAGTTTCTGAAAAAGCCGCTTTGAGGGTAGCGATGTTCCCGCCGTGTCCGTTAATAAAGTAGAACTTGCTAAAACCAGCTTTGGCTAAACAAGTTACATAATCTCGCACTACTTGAATCAAAGTACTGGGACGCAGACTGATTGTGCCTGGAAAAGCAGTATGGTGCAGTGCCATCCCCACATTGATTGTAGGGCCAACGATCGCTTGAGTTGCATCACCAACACCAGCTGCGATCGCTTCTGCACAAATCGCATCAGTGCCAATTAACCCCGTTGGCCCATGTTGTTCTGTGGAACCAATAGGGAAAATAATCCCCTTGGACTGCTGTAAATAAGCTTCAACTTCTTGCCAAGTACTTAAATGTAGTAACATTGTTAATGATTTTCCTCAATAAAATTGCCGTGGGATCAAACATTTTTCTGCTAAAGAGCATATAAACTCCCACTAATACGATTATGAACTCCCAAGATTCCCTGTGGTAGCGATCGCACAATATCCAATATCCCCAACTTCTTTGAGAAGTCGGGGATCATTGTCCACTGCCAAATTTTGAGAAAATCAGACTATCTATTTCTATGAATATTGTTTAGGGAATGGAATCGCAACGAGTTTCGACAGATATGGATATAAGCAATTTACGGACTCTGCAACTTTATCCTACGATACTCGCCGCGAACTTCCCTATAATACAAATCAAAATTGAGTGATGAGATGTTGGTTTTCGGGATCATCAAGAAAACAAAGGGGATCAATTTTGAATCTTGACTAATCAAAGTAATAATGCTTCTTTACGTCCTTGGTAATTTCCCATGTGCAGGACATACCAGCGGGAAAAATCACTAAATCGCCTTTACCCATTTGCACTGGCTGTCCACCATCAGGAGTAACAATTACGTCTCCTTCCAAAAAGTAACAAGTTTCTTGAGAATCATAAGTCCAAGGAAATTTTGAGACTTCCTTTTTCCAAACTTCCCATTTAAATACACCTAATTCATTGAGATGTTCTTGTCTGGGTTGACGCTCAATTTTAATTTCCATATAGATAGTGTTTTCTCTAGTGATGTTCAGCAGTAGGATTGAATATCCTCTCCACACTGATCTACTAGATAACACAAAGCGCGAAAACGCAAGTAGACAAGTTCGTTATAAAGCGGATTGAGTTTGCACATTGGCGGAATGTGCCCTACTATGCGACCAAAAAGCATAATATCACGCTCGAACGGACACTGGGCGGGGATCAGTTTAGCAATAAATTTGGCGAATTTCCGATTCTGAATCTCAATTTTGTCCAGCCATTGACGTAATGGTTGCAGTAAATCTAATTTAGGTTGAGCAAATTGCTTTTTACTACCTATTTGATTCTTTTCTTCTAAAGGTTTAATAAAAGCAGGCAGAAAAATACGCTGATTATTTGTTTTAAGCATAGTTTTAGGCAAGGTTTTCCTTGTGTAGATGAACTATTTGCCGATTGGGAATATTGCCATGTAATGTGTCTGGTCATTTTGCATTGTGAAGATAACGAAGACAAGCACAATGCAAAGATTTTACATGCATCTCTGGAGAGAAATGGTTTAACTAATTGTTATTTAAACCCACCAAATCATCAAGAACTGTCCCGTTAAATACAAAATAACAAAGAAAATATAAAAATGGCATTTCTTTAACTTATGGATTGCTAATCTCAAAGATAGCTATCTTATATATCGAATATAAATTCTTGGTTCTGAAACTGCCTAGTATCTGGAGATGTAGTTTATGGCAGACAAATATAGTTTTTTTCTCACCCCATATACATTTCGCTAGAATTAGCCCCTAATGTCTTTCGATTTTAGGGTATTTAATTTCCATAAAATTGTCTGATATACTACATAACCTAACCTAGATATTATCTAAATAAGTAGCAAAAATTTTTTTGATAAGTCCAAACTAAAATTAGGACTTACGCAAGGGCATGGGGCAAAATAGTTATAAGTTTTGAGTTCCCAGTGCTGAAATCCCCCACTGCCCCACTGTGAAAAACTTATTTTTTAAAATGTCTCAAGCCATAACGGTCTTGATATTTGCTGATATAGTCTACATTCTGTTGCTCTAGTTTTGACAGTAATCTAAGTGGAAATGCTTTTGGTAAATATATAGGACGATACCAAGATTGGTTATTAAAGTAATCTTGTAATTCCGGAGTATCAAAGCGGCGTCCATGACTGGCAAAAACCGAATTTCGCATTATATCAAGTTCCAAACCGTCTTTACCATCCAAATCTGCATCAGTTACCCGTCTTTGGGAAAGCCATAAAAAATTGTTGGCGGCGGTAGTATCTACTGGTGGTACTGATGTCGTTGAGGAAGGTATAGATTGAATTGGAACAGATGGGGGGGTTGGTGTAATTTTGGGAGTTTCTATCACTGGGGTGGTGACATTTGACGGTGTTTCTGAAGGTAATACCGTTTTGTCTGTTATGGGTTGAGAAGATTTTGGTAATACTTGACTAATAATCACAGATGCACCAATTAACCCACCTGCAATCAAACTGCCCATGAGGATATTATTCTGACTATTACCACTTTGAGGGCTAGGCTGTTGCTTGACTGGTACTGTCTGAGGTGGCGGTGCAGAGACTACAGTTGGTTGAGTCAAGAGGGGTTGCGTCGGTGGAATTGGATTTGCTATGCTCTGCAAAGCATCCAGCATTGCTCTGGCTGTAGGGTAGCGATCGCGCGGATGATAAGCGATCGCTTTATCAATCACTCCTGCCATAATTGGGCTAATATGACCAGCATACTGTCGCCAAACAATTTCACCCGTCTGGGAATCGGTTTCTAGTTGCTGCGCCTGTTTACCAGTCAGCAAATAAATTACCGTCATTCCTAAACTGTATAAATCACTAGAAAAAACTGGTCTACCTGCGGCTTGTTCACTCGGCATATAGCCAGGTGTACCAATCACAATCGAACTGGTAGGATTGCCTTGAGAATTTACTACTGTTCCCATTGATTCCCGCACAGCACCAAAATCAATTAGCACCGATTTACCATCTTGATTACGCACAATGATGTTATCCGGTTTAATATCGCGGTGAACGATATGCCGAGAGTGGACGTAATCCAGAACAGGTAATAAATTCATGAATAATTCCTGGACAGCGCCTTCACTAAATAGCCCCTGCTTTTGGACTTTTCCAGTTAAGGTATCACCCTCAACCCACTCCTGAACTAAGTAAAATTGTCCACCAGAGGAGAAGTAGGCATACAATGCCGGGATTTGGTCATTTGCACCACCAAGTTCTTCAAGAATCGCTGCTTCGCGTTGAAACCTCTCTTGCACTAACTGATAAATTTGGGGATTGTTGTGAATCGGTCTTAACTGTTTAACCACACAAGGACGCTTTGAAGGCATATACGTATCTTCTGCGAGATAGGTTTCACCAAACCCACCAGCACCCAGTGTGCGGATAACTTGATAGCGATCGTTTAGCAGCTGTATTGTCATGGGAGATTACAAGTGATATTCATAAGATAGTTTTCCCCAAAACTACCTTCATTTCAAATCTAGTAAACCTTCTTCTTTCAATTTAGGATTGAAGCGAATTTCCATTTGCAAACCTCGCATTTCTAGTAATTGCTTTGAAATTTCTGCTTCTACTCTCCGCGCCACATTTTTAATAATTTTCCTTGTTGCTAATTCATCATTAGCTGGATTTTGATAATTTGCCTGTTCTTCAGGTGTCATTACCACTTTGACATCAATGGGATCAGTCCATTTTTCCTTGTTATCCCCATTTCCCCAAGGCACACTACCATTTTCAGCAATCCAAGCATTTTCAGTATTTTCTAAAATTGTGCGACTAGGGCGTTCAATAGTTTGAACTTTGACCCAATAGCATTGCTGTGGCTGACGGACTAAATGTTGCTTGAGGCTAAGGTAAACATCACGAGAGTATCCTACAAATTGGAGTACTTTTTCTTGGTCAAAAATCGCATATATCCCGATTTTACCCTGAAATTGTTCGGGCAATTGACCCTGAGCGTCAATATAAGAAATATATTCTAGGGTTGCCAAAGAAGAAAGATTTGTTTCAGTAGCCATAGATCAAATATCAAACTTGCTATTTGCTTTCAAAGGTGAAAATTGCTTAAATTGTAAGAATTCAGGAGTCAGGATTCAGAATAGTTAAATAATTAGGATAAAATTTGATCCATAAATGTGCTGTACATGCTGCATTATTTTAAATTCTGACTTCTGACTTCTGGGTGCTGAATTCTTGAATTAAATCTATTTTGAAAATTAACCATTACCCAATTTCTGGTAAATTGCACAAAGACGACTGGGTTTAAAAATCTTAGCATTAAACATGAAATTTGGTGGTACGTTGATGATGGCATATTCATCAGATTCATGATACTTTTCAAATTCTGCTGGCATTCCTTTGGTCGTAGTTAAGCTGTAAGGAACTGGTTGGAAAAGTAGTTCTGTAAATTTAACTTGCTCACACCCCAACTGTTGAGAAATTTGGTTTAAGAAAGCAACGCTTGTCAATAAATTGAATAGAATTTCTTGAGCTTGTGCTTCAAGAGTGAAACTGCCATCAAAGTTTTGGACGATTTTCAGGGGCATCTTCTGTATATGTAGTTATTAACCACTAAGTGATGAGAGAAAATAGGCAACATGTTGCACATAGTCATCTACTTTTTTGTGCAGATGAGCTTGGTAAAAAATTACCACTTTAAGATCAGCCTATTGGATTGTGGGACTTCTGTCAGCTACACAAGGAAGCTAGCATGGTTAAGAATCGTGAAGTTTAGCAGATTCTTATCGATAGGTGATTTTTCCTTAAATAACAGTCTGAAACCGTCTTTAAATTACGAATTATTTTAATATGGTGAGTCAAGCGCAGATATTACAATGGTTGCAGGCATTTGCAACAGAGATAGAGCAGAATAAAGCCTATTTGACAGAATTAGATGCTGCGATCGGAGATGCTGACCACGGAATCAATATGGATCGAGGCTTCAAAAAGGTAAGCGCTCAGTTACCAACTCTTACAGACAAAGACATCAGCAGCATTTTCAAAGCCGTGAGTATGACCTTGATTTCTTCTATTGGTGGTGCCAGTGGTCCTCTTTATGGCACCTGGTTTTTACGAGCAAGTACAGCAGTAGTTGGTAAGCAAGAATTAACAGAACAAGATGTTTTAGGGATACTCCAAGCAGGCTTAGACGGCGTGGTGCAACGTGGAAAAGCGCAACTAGGAGATAAAACAATGGTGGATGTGCTATCTCCGGCTGTAGCTGCTTGTGGACAAACTGTAGGAGAAAGTAAGGGAACGCTGGAAGCTATGCAACAAGCTGTAGTAGCAGCCCAAAGGGGGTTGCAAGAAACCATACCGATGCAGGCAAAAAAGGGACGGGCTAGCTACCTGGGAGAACGGAGTATCGGACATCAAGATCCAGGAGGAACTTCTGCTTATTTGATGTTGAAGAGTTTGTTGAAGGTATTAGAAAGTTCTAAGTAATACCATTTTGGATTTTAGATGTTGAATTGTTCACTCCTGCAAAGTTGCACAGTAGATATATCTCCTGAAAATTTATCTATTGTCTATCTTGTTAATTAAATTGAGAGTATATTGATATTCGGCTATTTTCCCTTGTTGTTGAAATAGATCAGATGCTTTCTGCAAATCTTCAATTCCCTCTTTCACATCTCCTGATTGCACGCGGGCACTACCTCGGTAGAGGTAAGCTTCTGCAAGGTTAGGATTAAGGCGCAGGGCCTGGTTGGAATCTTTAATTGCCCCCTTGATATCTCCTGATAGCCCGTGGGCAAAACCTCGGTGGACGTAGGCTTCTGCAAGGTTAGGATTAAGGCGCAGGGCTTGGTTTAAATCTTCAATCGCCCCCTTGATATCTCCTGATTGCACGCGGACAAGACCTCGGGTATGATAGGCATTTGCATCGTTAGGATTAAGGCGCAGGGATTGGTTTAAATCTTCAATCGCCCCCTTGGTATCTCCCAATAGCACGCGGGCATTACCTCGGTTTTTGTAGGCTTCTGCGAGGTTAGGATTAAGGCGCAGAGCTTGATTTAAATCTTCAAT
>NZ_JBDNJQ010000062.1:0-42729 GCF_051172895.1 Nostoc sp. CALU 1950
TTTTATCCTCGAAGTTGCGCCTTTTATCCTCGAAGTTGCACCTTTTATCCTCGAAGTTGCGCCTTTTATCCTCGAAGTTGCACCTTTTATCCTCGAAATTAGGATTTGCTACTCAAAACAGCCAGATAAATACTCTATCCCTTCTGCCCCCTGCCTCCTAATATTAAGGTGACTGATTTAACACCCACTTCAACCATTGCCTAAAGGAACTTATAGTATTCAAACGATGGACTCCAGGCGCATGGGCAGCTGACAGTCCATCAACAGCGACTAATGCGGCGTACTGCAAGCCCAAGAAACTATCAACTGCTGCATAAGGGCCACCTAAAGTAATCGCTCCCGCAGCATACATTTGACCTTTATCACTACGCATTTCTACCAGTTCAAAATTGTTCGCTACAGTTAATCGCCCCAGATGATTCACTGGCAGATTGTAATGTTTCACCAAATCTGCTAGCAGGGGATTGGCATCTACTTTGGCATCCAGTCCAGTAGCGTCAACAATAAAGTCAGCTAGCAATTTCATTTCTCCAAAGCTTTGCTCTCGGATACGGGTAATAGTCCGGTTTTGGGCATCTCGTTCTACATCCAGAACCTCACCGAAAGTAATTTGATACCAGCCTTCGCTTAACCCTTGGGCGGTAATTTGCTGCCAGTCTTGGCGGTCGGCGGTGGTAGTTCCACCCCAGTCTGCTAGTAAACGCTTGCGTTCATCGGGGGTGGCTTTTTCTAACATTGCCCGGAGTTCGCCGCCCCAACAGGCTTTCGGCCAGTTAAAGGGTTGAAATTCGTAATGATTTTTGACTAGGCGCTGGGTATTTTGAAATTTGTTGCCTTGGGGTTTAGGCGATCGCATTAAATGCAAAACTGCAATATTCCGATTTCGTTTTCTGGCTTCGTAAATGCGCTGAACAATCCGCGAAGCCACAATTCCCCGCCCCCGAATCAACACCGTACCACCATGTTGCTCTAGTTGCTCATAAACATGATCGTGGGCTTCATAAGCATTAACTACAGATTTAAAATCTTGATATTTTTCTCTATAAGCTTGCAAATCTGGGAGAAACTGAATTGCTGGATACCCAGTAGCTAAATGTAAATAACGACTAACTAAAAAAGCATAATTTCCTGGGCCGCGAGAATAGGCTATGCAATACCTGCCATCATCAGTTTTGCGAATTCCCCGAACTCGCCCATAGCGATAAATTTGATTCCAGCCAATGCGTTTCGCCTCTCGGTCTATGGAATCAAAGACATTACCCGCACGGGGAGTATAAGTTTCTGCAAATGTTGGTTCAGCAAACACTTGCCATAAATACTTGAATGCTGAATTTATCTGTCCTTTGGCTAAGTCTCCCCAAGCTTCTCGCAAGGCATAACTAGGCCAGCCCCAAATATTATCAGGACAAGAGTCAGAATTAGAACGCAGTCTTTCATATAAGGGAATTTGCGAATTCAAACAAAGGCGTTTGTAACGGGCATAAGGTTCCGCCTCTAATCCCAAAGCCACAATTTTGTCAGCACGCACACCACTAATTCGCAGCAAATCAGCCCAAACGAAGCTACCCAATCCCGCCCCGATCGCAAGATAATCAGATTCATCTACTGGTAATCCTGTAGCATGAAGTGCTTGCACAGAAACCTTTTGAGCCTGAAATGCCAATGGTGGGAAATTACTTGCCACGGGCGTTAGCGGCTGGACTACAGGCAAACTGGGGTCTGGGTGATTGGTATTTGCGTTGAAATGAATCGTTGAAGGAGGGCTGGTATCTGGTGCAGAGGTGCTAGCAGCAAATGTCACCGTTATCATATAGGGGCCAATTTGCAACGTATCGCCATTAGCCAGAACACTGCGCGTTTGTGGTTGACCGTTGACATACACACCGTTAACGCTGCCTTGGTCAATCACCACCAGATGGTCTTGTTCCCAGTCAATTAGGGCATGATAGCGAGAAACTTCGTTACTGTTAAGCAGCATCCTAGAAACCCGCACTCCCCTGAGTTCAGCAGGTAAACGAGGGAATTCTCGACCAAAAGCGATCGGCATATTCAACCTTGGTTCTCGCCGTTCACCCGTCGCTGGATCGTCCCAACTCAATTGGATTTGTAAGTCATTAGTCATTTGTCATTAGTCATTAGTCATTAGTCATTTGTCATCTGTCATTGTTCCCCACTCCTAACTCCCTAATTCTTTGCTACTAAAACACTTACTGCCGCAGCTAGAGATGTCCCACACCAATGACAGCCTATGTTTAGATTTTCTCCTGGGGAGACTTTATGACATTTGGGGCATTCTAAGCCATAAACTCCTGGCGGTGGTGCGGGGGGTGTTGATGGATGGTGGTGATATCCTATATGTGCTGGTGGATTGGGTGGCAGCAAAATTGTTGCTGGAATGCTACCTGTGGAAACGCTAGTAACATTGAGTTTTATTTGTCCCAAAGAGATACTAGTGCCCTCAGTTAAAGGCATTTCACCTTGGACTAATTGCCGTCCATCGATAAGGGGGGGATTTTGCGATCGCAAATTCCTGATATAAAAGCGCTGTTGCTGGTGATGAAAAAATATTTCAACGTGTAAACCGGAGACAGTGGGGTGACTCAGAACAATATCGCACCGGAGGGGGTCACGACCGATACGGACAGTACCATGATTTTGACTTGGCTGTTGTTCGTAAATGTTCTGAGTTTTATCTTGACCAGCATCATGCCACTGTAAAGTTAGTGTGTTCATTGTTCTAACTTCGTAAATCGTATTTAGCTATTTCAACATCTTCCTGTGCGATTCCTAACACGATTGAGTAGGTGCAAGCAAGTATTTAGAAAAAACTTCAACAAGCTTTATTTCGCCGATGCTAATTTATCAGCAATGCGTGTAGTTTCTGGCAGCCGATATTTGGGCGTGCAGCGTAATACATAGTCAATTGCTGTCGGTAAACTAATTCGATGACCACTGGAGATGTATAGAGGTTTTACTCCTGTGCGCGATCGCAAAACTACCCCAATGGTTTCACCGTTATATATCAGTGGTTGCGTGCTGCCTTTGGTTTCTGCCAATTCCTCATGCTTACCTATCAACCTAGACTTGGCTACACCAATTGTTGGCATATCTATAAGTAACCCCAAATGGCTAGCTATACCTAATCTTCGGGGATGAGCAATTCCCTGACCATCACACAGAATTATATTTGGTGTTGTTTTAATCTTTTCCAGGGCATCGAGAACGGCTGGAATTTCCCGAAATGAGAGGAACCCAGGAACATAAGGAAAGGTTGTAGGACGGTGTGCTAGGCTTGTCTCGATTATTTGCAAATCAGGAAAACTCAGTACTGCGACAGCTGCACGGCTAATTGTTCCATCAGCTTCAAAACCCATATCCACTCCAGCGACGTACTGAATAGGTTCTTGCAGTTGATCCTCAGTAATTACTTGATCTCGCAGCTTTTCTTGGATAACTATGGCTTCTTCTAGCGTCGAGGGCCAAGCATGATCTCGATAAAACTTCATATTAAAAATTTGAATTAAACTGATTAATATTAAACCTGTTAATTTGGCAAGCACAAAAACACTAGTTTTTGATTTAAAAACAGAGAAAATATAATTTTTGCAAAAGTCCGTGAAAGACTATCTTTATAGTAGACATTTTAGCCCAGCTTAGTTGATATTTTGCATCATAATGTTACTTAAGGCTGTCAAGAGGGAATCCTGAGAATATAAGTTTATTTTCCCAGAGTTTTTCTTTTACTGGTTATGACACAGCCAAATATTCTAAAACTTGCAAGACAGGGAGATTCCCAGGCGATCGCATCTCTAATGAACCGCCACCTACACGCCAAAGGGATCACTGCAACAGTTGCCTTTAAAGATACTTGTTTAGAGGTAATGCTAGAATCTGTCCAAGTACCAAATCAGCAAATTTTAGTTCCATTTATCCGCAAAGGGTTAACAGCTTTAGGGGCTGCATCTGTTGAGATAGTGAAAGTTTATGGACAACAGACTGGTAAGGAATTTCCAGCTTGGAGTAAGGAATTTGATTTGGGCATAATAGAAGCTGAAATAGAAGCAGTAGATAATGAACAGTCTTCTAGTAATCCTCAAACTTTAACTATTTGTATTAACTTAAGTGGTGATACTGTACAGGGATTAACAAACCAAGATTTTGAATTTATTGCCAATCAAATCAGCACTGATATTTTATCCTCTTGTACCGACGTTTTTATTCAAAAAGTAAGCATTACTAATGGTAGCTCTGTAATTACAAAGGAACGCTAGTTTTTAATTAGGTTTATGTGGATGTTATAGAAAGATTCTAAAGTCAGAGTTTATACTATCAATAAAATAAATCTATAGTTCTAAATTATTTTGAGAATGTTGCTTTTGCCTATAAATGGGGAATCCTAAAATAGACGATTTTTTATTGTTTTTTCGCATTTATTAGTTATGAAACAACCGAATATTAAGGAAGCTACTAAGCAAAAGATACAAAAGTTTTACTGGCCTTTATGGTTTCCTTATCCTAGTTCTTGGTTAAAATCATTTATTTTGACTCTATTTTTGAGCATTATTATATTCGTAGTCAAAAATACTGGAAAGGTAGGCTATCGTATCGCATATTTTGTACAAAGTCCAGAATTACTTGCTATATTTACAATACTGTTAATCCTATCTCCAATCCCTATAATTTCTTTTGCTCATCACTGCTTACACTTGCTAGTTAGTCGGTTTACATCAGAAATTCAGGCTCCAGAAACAGGTAAAACCCAAGGGTTATTACCGGGAATAATGAGTTGGTGGGAAGGATTGTATGCTTGGCTTGTAATTGCAATTTCTACACTGATAGCAGCTTTATTTTCTACAATACTCCTACCTTTATTTAATCTTAGCTACGCCAGACCAATAGAAGATTACACACAAATACAAGATAATATAATAGTAATGTTTGGTCTGTTCCAAATTTATGGCATGGCACTAACTTATCAAATTGAATATTTGGTAATACACCGCATAATATCTGTTTATTCTGGCAACAAAGAAAGAGATGCAAGCAAATACAACACTGACTTAAAAGCAGAGAGAGAAGTTAATACATTGCCTGGAGAAATGGGCGTAAACAAAATAAAATCAGAGATTTTGTCGAATAATCAAGAAACTAATATAATCAATAACAAACATAAATATCGTAATTTAAATAAAAATTTGCTACTTGTTTCTTCTATATTTTTAATTGCTGTGGGAATATATTTTTCTTCAAAATTCCTAGAAATACTTCCCTTCACCTCTAAAATGCCAACACAACAAATACCATCAAAGTCCGTATTAGTTATACCCTCACCAGTGATCTCAGAATCTCCGACTGTGTTACTTCCAACTGATGCATTCCCAGATGCAGTAAGTAAAGCAATGAATGCAGCTAACCTTACTCAATCAGCAAAATCTCCAGATGAGTGGAAGACAGTTGTGAGTCAGTGGGAAGCTGCGATCGCGCTTCTAAAAACTGTGCCATCTTCCAGCCCAAATTATGCAATCGCTCAACAAAAAATCATAGAATATCAGAGAAATCTCAACTACGCTGAGAAAAATTCCCTTAGTAATAAGTAAAGCGATCGCACCTCAGCGCTAAACTAGAAAAAGCACTGCGATATTCCGGCACTAATGAGAATAAATTATCATGCTTAATGGAATCAGGCAACAGGCGATTGTCAAACCTGGCGGTATAGTAGAAATCTCTTCTCCAGAACTTCCAGCAGGTGCAACTGTCGAGGTGATAGTCCTTCTGGAGTCACCCCCAGAGCATTCTAAAAAACCTCTAACTAGCTTTCTCGGATCTGCTAAAGGTAGTTTTGCGACACCTGAAGAAGTGGATAAGTTTATTCGCCAAGAACGAGATGCATGGGAATTCTAGATGCCATTCAAGGCACACGGATCTACCTCGATACCAACATTTGGTGGATCTATGCTGTAGAAAGATATCCCACATTCATCCAAGATTTAACTGAGTTATTCCAAAGTATTGACCAAGGTAACTTGAGTATAGTAACTAGTGAATTATCACTTGCTGAAGTATTGGTAAAATCTTTCCAAAATCAAAACTTAGCTCAACAGACAACTTACAAACAACTGATTAGCAATTCTCAGAATTTAACAGTAATTCCTGTCAGTCGTCAGATTTTAATTGAAGCTGCTCAACTGCGTGCGAGTATTAACATTAAATTACCAGATGCTATCCATGCAACAACAGCACTTTTGGCTCAATGTTCTACTTTTCTAACTAACGATCGGCGCTTTCAGAGCGTCCCTAATCTATCAGTAATTTTGCTTTCTCAGATTAATTCTCCTTAGCTAAGATATTAGAATAAAAATAATTTCGCCCCCGAAGCCAATCATGACAGAAGGAAAAACGCGGCGTAATTTCCTAATTACCAGCATTGCTGTGACTAGCAGTATTGTGGCAACTAATGCCTTACAGCAAAATACTACCAACATCGCAACACCGGCAGCAATGATTCCAGAACGGTTACTCGGACGCACGGAAGTAAAACTCCCTATCTTTGGTTTAGGAGGAGCAGGACAAACGCCGCTATCCTGGGAAGGAAAAGAGGGTGATGCTGTGGCAATTATTCAAAGAGCGCTAGAACTTGGCATTCGCTACTTTGATACAGCCGCTAGTTATGGGCCGAGTGAAGATTATTTAGGCAAAGTGCTACCACCCCATCGCTCAAAACTGTTTCTAGCAAGCAAGACTGATCAAAGAGATCGGGATGGAGCATGGCGAGAATTAGAGCGATCGCTTAAACGTCTCAATACAGATTATCTCGATTTGTGGCAGTTGCATCACGTCTCTTTTTCTGAGGAACTCGACACCATCTTTAGTCCATCTGGTGCAATTAAAGCTTTAGAAGAAGCCATACAACAAAAATTGGTGCGGTTCGCAGGTATTACCGGACATCACGACCCTCAAGTGATTGCCGAAGGGTTACGTCGCTATCCTTTCCACACTACACTGATTCCTGTGAATGCCGCCGACAAACACCACCCACGTCCATTTATCCCGGTAGTTCTACCACTTGCTCAAGAAAAAAATGTCGGTGTGATTGCGATGAAAGTCCCGGCTTATGGTCGGCTGTTTAAATCAGGTGGGTTGACAGGTATGGAGCAAGCTTTAGGTTACGCAATGTCTCAGCCTGGAGTTCATTGTTGTGTAATTGCCGCAGAGACAGTTTCACAGTTAGAGAATAATGTCAAGATAGCGCGGGCTTTTGTGCCTCTTAAAAAGGAAGAATTAACAGCGATCGCACTGGCGACTGCTAACATCTGGGAAGATAGTACATTTTTCCGTGCTTGGACTTAGCCCAACCTTGCACATATTACAAAGTGTATTCTTACTAGTCACACTGATAATATTGTGCCGCTTGCGACATATTAAATTGTAATAGCTTCTCCTCTCCCAACTTGTATCGGAAACTCGGCTTAAAAGGCGAAATATTCAAACTGCGAATAATTTCTGATGCCACAGCCTTGGCTAGTAACGGTGGTACAGAGTTACCAACTTGCCGAAATCCGTGCCATTTAGTTACATGAAATCTAAACCAATCTGGGTAAGAGTGCAATCTCGCCGCTTCCCTGACTGTGATACAGCGGGGCGTAATCGGATGAATGGGTCTAGGAGATGTGAAAGAACCTCTGTATTTGTCTGTTCCGGCTCTTAAAGTATTACAGACGCCAGCAGGATGGAGCTTATAAAAACGACTAATTTTTTCTCTCTCGCCTTGTTGAGTCTCCTGGAAACGTTGAATAGTTTCCGCAGAATGCTTTGTTCTTAAACTTGAATAAAGTATTCGTAAATCATATTCACGTTTGTAAGAATAATCATCCTTTAGGCATTTAAGACCGCGAAGTACAAAAGCATATTTACTAGGTTTTTCGTATTCTGCTACAACCCAATCTCTTATTAGTAACTCAGGATATTTTTCTATTTCTGGTAAATCTCTAATTGCATCCCATACTGTAGGACTTAATGGAATATCAGATTTTTTTTTAGAATTTAAATTATTTGGTAATGCTTGTTTAGTAATTGGCTGAGGGTATTTCGGTAACTCTACATCCTCCCTTGCACCTATAAGAAATAATCTCTCACGGGACTGTGGTACTCCATAATTTGCAGCATTGAGAATTTGGTAATTTTCTTCTATTTTATAGCCGTAGATTTTAAATTCGCTAATTAAGCTTTGGAGGATTTTTTTATGTTCACCAACCGTTATCCCCCGGACATTTTCCATCACAAAAAATTTCGGTTTTAGCTCAAAAACTAGCCGATGGAAGTGAAATACCAAAGAATTTCGGGGGTCATCAACAGCCCGTTTACCGATTAGAGAAAATCCTTGACATGGTGAGCCACAAATTACCACATCAATTTCGCGATCGCCAATCTTAGACCGATTCCTAATTTCTTCCCCAGTTGTATCCACAACACTTTTACATAACACTGAGCAATAAGGGAAGTTAAACTCATGTGTTGCACAGTGGATCGGGTCGATTTCCACAGACGCCAGTACATCAAAACCAGCTTGCTCAAAGCCAAGAGTCATACCGCCCGCGCCAGCGAACAAATCAACTGCGATCGCTCTTTGTTTTTTCATCTCATAAGCCATAACACCTCTAAAGGGATTGGGGCAGCATTTGCAAAATTTCTTGAGCAGCGCGATCGCACACTCCAATTTCTCCTAAACTCTGCCGCATTTCATCATAATCTGCCAAAGTTTGCTCTCTGCGACTGGGATTGAGTAGCAGTTCCATCGCAGCTTGGATGATATTCTCTGCTGTGGCTTCCTCTTGTAAAAATTCTGGCACAATTGGCTTCATCACTACTAAATTGGGTGGCGATGCAAAGCTTATAGAACCTTTGAGCATTTTACGAGCTATCCAAGCAGTCAGGGCACTGAGGCGGTAAACTACAACTTGCGGCACGTTTAACAGAGCAAGTTCTAGATTGACAGTACCAGATTTGCTAATGGCTAAATCAGCAGCAGCAAAAACTTCTTTTTGTTGACCTGATAGAACTGTAGCCCGTAGACCGTAACGCTCAATAGCCTCCTCAATTGGCTGTCTATAGACTTCCAGCGATAGGGGAATCCAGAAACGAACTTCAGGTAATTTAGTTTGAATAGTTTGGGCAGCTTGAAAAATAACTGGCAAAAGATATTTTAGTTCTTGGTGGCGAGAAGCGGGGAGGAGTGCGATCGCAATTTCTTCTGGTGCAATCCCCAGTGTTGCACGGGCTGCTTGGCGATTGGGAGCGTCTTGCATCAGGTCAACCAAAGGATGCCCTACCCAACTAACTTTTGCGCCTTTCTCGCGAAAGTAACGGGCTTCCTGTGGGAAGATTGCCAAAAGCTTATCTGTAAAACCAACAATCCGGTTAGTTCTACGCAAACTTAATGACCAAGCCCACTCTTGGGGAGCAATGTAATACACCACAGGCACATCTGGTAACTGCCGTTTCATGTAAGTCCCAATTCCTATATTCGGACTCATGTAATCGATCAGCACCACTAAATCAGGTGGATTTTGTTTTAAGGAAGCGATCGCCTGACGTTGCACCTGGAGAGTCGGTAAAATATAAGGCAGCCCTTCTAAAATACCCATTGAGCCAATACTACTAGTATTACCCAGCAGAATTGCTCCAGCCTCTACCATTTTTTCCCCACCCAGCGCCACAATCTCTAATTCCAACCCAATCGCTACAGCTTGACGCTTCAGCGCTGTAATTAGTAGCGACCCTTGTAAATCGCCAGATACTTCGCCAGTGCTGATAAAAATCCGCATTTGATAATTGGTAATTAGTAAAAACTTAGGAATGAATAGTTAGAAGTGAGGAGTTAAGAGTGAGGAATGAAAAATTCAAATCATCAACTCATAACTCCTGTAAAGACGCGATTAATCGCGTCTCTACTCCCACTTTTTGTACAGACGCGATTAATCGCGTCTCTCCTAACTCATAATTCACGATTCATCACTCGTGCCTTTTTTCCCTTTACTGGGAATCAAGCCACGCCTTCCTGGCATCTGAGAAAGTAGCAGAAAGCGGCGCAGATGTTGCAATTCTTCGCTATCCCCTAACAATTCCAACTGTTCCAAAGCATCCTTAAAGGACAAATCAGAACGGTAGAGAATGCGGAAGGCTTTTTTCAGCATAAGCAAATCTGTTGAATCCATACCAGACCGTTTGAGTCCGACAAGGTTGAGGGTTCGCACCCGCGCGGGATTTCCCTCCACGAGCATATAGGGAGCCACATCCCGGTCAATACGTGCCATACCTCCCACCATTGCATGTCTACCAATATGTACAAATTGATGGACACCTAAAACCCCACTCAGCCTAGCGCGTGATTCTATATGAACATGACCTGCTAACGCCACAGAGTTAGCAATCACAACCTGGTCTTCAATCACGCAGTTATGAGCTACATGGACATAAGCCATTAGTAAGTTACCATCGCCAATTACCGTCGCTTCACCAGCCCCAGTAGCGCGGTTAATGGTAACGTACTCACGAATCAAGTTGTTATCACCAATTTTGACCCAGGTTGGTTCTCCCACAAACTTGAGATCCTGGGGTTCCATGCCGATGGCTGCACCTGTAAAAATCTGATTTTGCGCCCCAATTTCACAAGGCCCCTCTAGCACTGCATGAGCGCCGATTATTGTTTCAGGGCCCACTTTGACATGCGCTCCAATCACAGCATAGGCACCGACTTGCACTGTATGGTGGAGTTCCGATTTAGGATGAATTACAGCAGTTGGATGAATTAGCGTTTTCAAGGGTGAATCTCCAGAACTGTCTTGATAAGTCAGCGCCAGGTAGGGTGTTTGAGGCAGCGTGTTACTCTGGTTAAGAGAGTTGTACAGACTACCGTCCT
Organism: Nostoc sp. CALU 1950; assembly: GCF_051172895.1. Classification (NCBI taxonomy): domain Bacteria; kingdom Bacillati; phylum Cyanobacteriota; class Cyanophyceae; order Nostocales; family Nostocaceae; genus Nostoc; species Nostoc sp. CALU 1950. The sequence continues at coordinate 10,916 of NZ_JBDNJQ010000062.1, forward strand.
ATCGAGGCGGCTGGTAGAGCGTAAAGTATTTCAGTGAACGAAAGTGTCGGGCAAAGCAAGTTAAGTGTGTTCGAGTAGCATCTCGTAAAGAGGGCGTCGAAAATCAAGAAATTATCAGATGCTGTTGTGGATTTTTTTTAACTGTTATCCTTTTTCAGGATTCAGTTGGGGCATTTCACGGCTATGCCAGACCACGAAAGCAAACTTTTAGTTAACTAGAGAAAACATTAATTCCCCTTCACAAGCAAGTTGACCGTCAACTTCGGCACGGCCTTGCATCTTACCGAAACGACGTTGTTTTACCCATAACAGTTCCACTGTCATGACTAGTTGATCCCCCGGTACGACCTGGCGGCGAAAGCGAACTTTATCGATACCAGCGAAGACAAACAGCCCGCCTTCTACCGAAGACATTTGAGTTAAGACAATGCCCCCAACTTGTGCCATTGCTTCGACAATTAACACTCCTGGCATCAGTGGACGTTCAGGGAAATGTCCTTGGAAATGGGGTTCGTTGATGGTGACATTTTTAACGCCAACTGCTTTTTTACCTGGAACGTAGTCAATTATTTTGTCTACAAGTAAAAATGGGTAGCGGTGGGGTAGCAATTTCTGAATTTCTTCAGATGTGAAAGTTGTTTTAATCTCAGAACTGATTGTAGTCTCATTTATAGCCTGTGGTTCAGTAGATGTAGTCGTATCGATGGTATTCACTTCAGTGAGAATTGACATTGGCCGTGTAGTTGATTTTTCATTTTAAAGTTAAGTAGGCAGGCGTATATCCAAAACCTTAATAATCCTGGATTTTAAGCTTTAGTTCTTATCCAAAATCTAAAATCCTAAATCTAAAATTCTTTGAGCCAGTTGAATGTGTAAATTATGACTGGCTTTATACGCCAAGAAATGAGCACGAGGAAAAGTTCCTAGTAAACTTAAATCTCCTACTAAATCCAAGATTTTATGACGGACTGGCTCATTTGCAAATCTCAATGGTGGATTTAGCCAGCCTTCTGGACTACAAACGAGTGCATTATCCAAACTACCACCTTTGATTAACCCTGTTTTTTGTAAGTGTTCAATTTGATGCAATAACCCAAAAGTACGGGCAGGAGCAATTTCCGCAGCAAAGCTAGCAGAAGCTTCTCCTAATTCAGCAGTTAGTGACCAACTATGCCATTGATTGCCAATGGCGGGCAGGTTAAAATCAATACCGTAACTAAAGCGGGTTTCTGATGCTGGGAGAGCAGATACAAAGGCATCCTCTTGATAGACCCATATTGGTTCTGTAACAGCCAAGGGAACTTGGTTGTTAACGGGCTGTGATACTAAACCAACTTGGGCAATGTTGGTTGTCCACACACTTGCTGAACCATCTAAAAGTGGGATTTCTGGGCCATCAATTTCAATCCTGGCATTATCCACGCCCATACCCGAAAGCGCTGCCAACAAATGCTCTACCGTGCGAACAGATACCTCACCCTTACCCAACTGAGTTGAGAGAACAGTGTGACTAACTGCCGCCACTTGGGCTGGAATAATCGGCAAATCGGGTAAATCTACCCGCACAAAGTAACGTCCACTTCCCGCCTCAGCTGGTAGTATCCGTACCTGAGTACTCACACCGCTATGCAGTCCCACCCCTATTTGAGTGATTTCCGCTGCTAGAGTGTGCTGTTGCATAGCCGAAAAGTCAATATATTTCCTTTAGTATTGTTCATCGTCTGTTTTGGTAAAACCCCTGATATTCCCCTAAAAATGTCATTAATCCCTTTATCGGAACAGTATTGAGGTAAATGTAAAAATTAGCAAGCTAATCCAAAAAAAGATAATTGTCATTTGTCCTTTGTCCTTTGTCCAATTGCGATTCACTAATCACAACTGACTAATGACAACTGACTAATGACAAATTAAAATCTTTCGCCAATACCGAAATTAATCCGGCTATCACCATCATCGTTAATACCGTAGTCAATCCGAATTGGCCCCAGTGGAGACTGGACGCGAACGCCAAGACCATAGCCGAAGCCACTGCCATTTTTGTTCAATACTTCAGCCGCCCTAGTACTAGTTCCCAAGTCAGTGCCGAGATCAAAAAATAGTGCGCCGCTGACTACTGAAAAAACTGGAAACCGATACTCAACTGATGCTTGCACATAAGAGCGTCCACTACCTAATGCTCCTTCTTCATAACCCCGAACGGAATTGCTACCGCCAATGGTAAAGGCTTCATAGGGAGGCAAGTCACCAAGGATAGTTCCTGCTTGCACATTAAATGCTAAAGTTTGTGCCCCTTTGCTGAGGTTAATCAATTGGACAGGTAAATATTGACTGTAGCTACCCCGCAATCTGGTAAGGAAAATGTTACCTTGTCCCACAGGCACTGATTGGTCTACCCCGAAGCGGAGGTAAGAACCGCTAGTGGGTTGCAGAGGGTTATTACGGAGATCGCGCTGTGCCCCTAGTTGCAATAGTACTAAATCATCTTCACCTGAACCAGAGAAGCTCAATGGAACATCTGTTCCGGGGATAAGGTTGCCATTATCATCGAATACTGCACCATTTTCTCTGACATCGCCTTCGGCATCACGGGCTGAAACTCGTTGATACTGGAAACCCGCTGAGGCAGTCCATACTGAACTTTTGTAGGGATTAGCAGATAGGGGACGGGTAAAGGTGACACCACCACCTAGACGGAGAATACGGGGGCGATCTTGAGAATCTGTATTACTAGGATTAACTGGGTCAAATGTTCTAATATCTTGATCTTTGCCATCAAAAATCAACGAAATGGAACTACGGCGGAAAAGATTGGTTGTGTAAGAAGTCCGGTAAGGATCTCCCGCAATCCAGGGGTCGGTGAACCGCAAGTCAAACAGCAGTTCCCGTTCTCCCACCTGCACTTCTGCCCCCAGTTTTTGGTTCCTACCATTCAGGTTTTGCTGTTGATAGCTAACTGTTCCAAAAAGTCCGCTGGCAGAACTAATCCCTGCCCCAGCCGCAATAGAACCGCTGCTACGTTCAGCGACATTCACTACTACATCTACCTTGCTGGGGTCAGTACCAGGGTCAAGGGACACATTCACATCTTCAAACAGTCCCAGTCCATACACGCGCTGTAAGTCTCTTTGGACTGTGTTGCGATTGAATACTTGTCCTGGCTTCAACTCCACTTCTCGTGTAATGATGTAATCCTGTGTTCGTCCCCGAATTGGTTGTCCTTTCTCGTCTGTCTCCTGACCATCTTTATTGCGGAACCGGACTCTAATATTCTCTACTACCCCTTCTGCTACTTGTAAGGTAACAACTCCGCTTTCAGAGACTTGTGGCGCTCCAATCACGTTGGCTAGTACATAACCTTGGTCTTGATACCGCTTGTTTAACTGCTTGATGCCTTCTTGCAAGTCACGCAAGTTGAGGATTTTGCCATACTGATCCTTAAATACTTCATCCACAGTATTAGCTGGGAGTACAGAAGCGACACCAGTGCCAGGATTGGCTTGCACTTCTACTTTGCTCAGGACGGGGTTAGGCTGCACAACAAAGCTCACCCGCACTCCCAAGGGGGTATCTTCTGGCGCTGCTTGGACGTTGGAGAAGAAGCCAGTCCCAAAGATGGCGTTAATATCTTCTTGCAGTTGGCTGCGGGTTGTCGTTTGTCCTGGTTGGGTACGAATTACTCTGTAAACTTGGTCTTCTAATTCTGATGATAGTTGCCCAGTCTGTGATCTAATTACTACTTCCGACACCAGTACGCGGGGGTCATTGGCTTCTGGGGCTGTGTTGGGTTGAGTGTCTTCGGGAGTTGTCGACGGGTTAACATTCTCCGGACTGGGAGTAGCACCTGGGTTTGGGGCCGGTGTTCGTTGTTGACTATCTGGAAATGGAATGTCGGGAGTGGGAGATGGCTGTTGAATATCTCCTGGAGTTCCTGGGCTTGGGGCAGGTGTTCGTTGTTGACTACCTGGGAGTGGAATATCAAGAGTGGGAGATGGCTGTTGAGTATCTCCTGGAATTGTGGGTAATACAGGTTCTGTTACAGGGGGGTTGACATTTTCTGGGACTGGAGTTGTCTCAGGAGTTGGGGAAGGCGTTGTTTGTTGAATTTCTGGCGGTGGAATGTCTGGAGCGGGAGACGGCTGTTGAGTAGGGCTAGGAGCTATTTCAGGGGTTTGTGCCGTTTTTGATGTTGTGGAGGTTGGCACTATTAACCCTGGGGTCGTGTAGGCGTAGCCCAACCCAGGCATCGCTGCTGGATTGGCAGGATAAACTGCAACAATGCGGGATTTCTCCGCCTCTATAACCCCAGTGGAATTAGATCGAGATTCTAAACTTTTACTAGAGTCAACCTGACCAGTATCCTTTTCTGGCTGCTGATTCGTTTCTAGTGTCAAAACTTCTGTTGTCTGTTTTGAACTGTTGGCGGTTTCTGCATTTGCACTCAATGAACCGCCCAAAGGGACTGTAATTGCTACTACTGCCAGCAATACGGGAGATAAACGCATTTTACTTATGATTCCTCTTCACGACCACACACCATCACAATTAGTCATTAGTCATTGGTGAACAACAAAGGACAACTGACAAATGACAATCCACACGAGTTTAATTGATTTTTACCCACTTAACTATTACTCTCTACTGCTTTTAGCACTCTTTGTAAAACCTCCTGGTAAGCATCCTCTACATTTCCTAAGTCTCGGCGAAAACGGTCTTTGTCCATTACCCGGCGGTTTAAGTCTTCTTCTGCGGTATCCCACAAACGGCAGGTGTCGGGGCTAATTTCATCTGCCAAGAGCAACTGCTGTTGTGAGTCCAAACCAAATTCTAGTTTGAAGTCTACTAGAGTAATGCCGCACCGCTGCCAAAAATTCTTGAGAAATTCGTTGATTTGCAATGCAAGATGTGTAATTGCGTCTACTTGTTCCGCAGTAGCTAGTTCTAGCAGGTATAGGCGATCGCGTGTCAATAATGGATCTCCTAACTGATCGTTTTTGTAATAAAACTCAACCATTGGCTGTTTCAGAATTGTACCCACTGGTAAACCTGTTTGCTGACACAGACTACCAGCAGCAATATTTCTGATCACCACTTCTAAGGGTAAAATCTTTACTGCTCTCACCCGCATCTGATTCGGGGCAGGGCTATCGATAAAGTGAGTCTTTATACCATAAGCCTCTAGCTGTTTAAAAAGCTGGCTGGAAATGCTACAATTTATTTTTCCTTTACCTTCGATATTGCCACGTTTTTGGGCGTTAAACGCCGTGGCGTCGTCCTTAAAATCAGCCAACAGGATTTCCGGATCGTCCGTTGTATAGAGAATTTTAGCTTTGCCTTCGTATAACTTGGAATTAACAGACATGGTGGCAGGTAAAGTTTTAGGCGATGGACACAAATTGTCCTTTGAGGCTTCACCATTTTATCTTTAGTTATTAACTATTAGCCATTGTTGAAGAGGAAGCGGAGCTACCGATAATTGGGCAGAGGAAAACAAGGGAAATAAAAGGGACAAGGAGGACAAGGAAAATAACCATGCCCAACGCCCCTCAGATTGCTGAATCTGACTTTTCACGGGTTCTGGAAAACCTCTGCTAAATATTCACTACTAAATCTCTAACTTTTAACAGAGGACAATTAGCTTTGGTATCTAGTATATTCTTCTAAGTAGTTTTACAGTTTAAAATGTAGCTATTCTTGCGGGTAAAATTTTAGCAAGATATACGGATATGTTTTAATAGTTTTTGACTCCGGGTTTCGACTGAAGTTAATTACAATTGGAACTTCATAAATTAAGATGAGATAAATTGACAACTGGGAGGAAAATCAAATATTCTCTCTAGTTACTTTAGCAGAAACTTTTTTCTGTAACATTTACAACAAAAGTATTTTAAGCTTTCTCCTTTAGTATCAAAATCTGAGTCAACCAATTCCGGCATCGCCAATTGAAAAAGGAGTTGAATGATTTGATTTCCCCAAATCTGACGAAAGTAAAGATCAAGGCAGCTAGTGAGTCAGCTTAAGAGATCCAAACACAAAGAAAATTGAATAAATGGAAAAAAACATAGTGAACAAAGATGATTTTCTCTTTCCTCGTGGCCGCTACTACGGTCAGGTAAAGCCTGAAAACTTGGTTTTTAATGCAAATCTACAGGAATTTGCCCAGCGAGTAAGCTACATTTGCAATTTAGAAACAGGTGGAAAACTGCCTCCAGGTGAAGCTTACAGACAAATAAAGGAGCTATGGAAACAGTTGAAACACTCAAAGAAAGAACTGCGAATTGGCGAAGACCCGTTTCAGGATGACCAGGGAGAGGTTCAAGGTTGAAGGCGAGACGCAAAGATGAGGGAGATGAGGGAGCAGGGGAGCAGGGGAGCAGGGGAGCAAAATTAATAACCAATTCCCCATGCCCCATGACGACTACTTAGTAAGCATTGTCCAGACACCATCCCAGGACTCTGGGGGCGGCGTTTGTTGATAATTATGTGCACGTTCTAGGTGGATATCAACAGCTTGGTCTTTGGGTTGGATGCATTTAGCGGCTTTAAAACTGGCGATCGCTTGTGAGAAGTTGCGCGATAAATAAGCCGCGCGTCCAGTATGATAGTGAAACAAAAACTCTTGGATTTTGGCATCTAGGGGAGTATTGCGATCGCCAATTAACTCGTAGATATTTACAGCCTGGTGTTTCCCTTTGACTCGGATTTTATCTAACTGACGTACCCAAATGCGATCGCTGCACAATTGGTAAGTAAATTCACTTAAAAGAATATCACAGCCATAATCCTTGGTTACTGCTTCCAAGCGCGAACTCAAATTTACACCATCCCCAATTACGGTGTAATCCATCCGTTTGCGGGAACCAATATTACCCGAAACCACATCCCCAGAACTAATCCCAATACCAATACGAATTTGTGGCTGCGCCTGGACAATTCGCCGCTGGTTAAATTCCTCTAGGCGGCGTCGCATATCTAATGCTGACTGCACAGCCCTCCACGCATGATTTTCTGTCAGTGGTAGCGGCGCACCAAATACCGCCATTAAGGCATCACCAATAAATTTATCGAGAGTGCCTTCATAGTTAAAAACTGCCTCCACCATTGTTTCAAAATACTGATTGAGCAGCAATACCACTTCAGCTGCACCGAGATTTTCCGTAAGTGTTGTGTAGCCCCGGATATCAGAAAACAAGATGGTTACTTCCTTGCGCTCACCCACCATTAAAGCGTCTTCCCCTAGTGCCATCACTTGCTCGGCTACATGGGGCGTCAGGTAGCGAGACATGGTAGTTTTCATCCGTTTTTCCTGACTAATGTCTTCCAATACCACCAAACCACCGCGGACACCGCCTTCTGGGTTAGTTAGGGGATTAACGGTGAGATTGATACTGCGCTCTAGTGTTTGTACTTCATCAGCGGTGAGAAATTCAGATTGGGGAGTGAGGGGTAGATTCCAGGGAATGAAAAAATCGGGGTTAGTGCGATCGGGTACTGCTAAGATTGAGTGCTGAGTGCTGTTAATGGGGCTTTTAGCCCGTGCTGTTAGTGGTAGCGTGGCGTTGAGCCAGTGCTGAGTTTCAGTCAGCACTCGACATTCAGGAGTCAGGACTTGATAAAGTCCCAGTATCAAACTTTGCTCTGGCACATAATGTTTAGCTCCAGTTTTTAAACTATCTTCTAGTCGCATTTGGAGATTTTCAATTGGCACAACTTCCCAAACTAAGCGGCCAATCAAATTTTGTTCCCACAACAGCTTGTTGTTCTTGCTATTAGCATCTCCTATCGGACAACCCAGCAATTCCAGGGCCGCATCATTAATCGTAACAATCTGTCCTGCCATATCTGTAGAAATCACCGCATCTGACAGACTTTGTAAAATGTCTTTTTGATACTGTTTTTCTAACAGCACATTTTCAAACAGGCGGGCATTTTCTAAAGCAATTCCTGCCTGAATATTAAAAGCCCGCATAAATTCTTCATCAGAAGCAGTAAAACTGCTTTGTTGCTTATTGATTAATTGAGTGACCCCAATCAATTCATTTGCAGAATTAAATACTGGCAAACACAGGATATTGCGAGTAACATAACCAGTTTTGCTATCTGTCGTTGGGTCAAAGCGGGGATCTTTATAGGCATCGGAAATATTTAAGGCTTCACCAGTGGAAGCTACATAACCAGCAATGCCACGGTTAGCGGGAATGCGGATTTCTATCAAGTTTGTGCCATCCGCCGCCGCTGCAACTTTCGTCCAGAGTTCGCTCATCTCTTTACGATATAAAAACAGTGTGCTGCGGTCTGCTTGCATTAAAATCCGAGCTTGTTCCATGACTATCTGCAAAGTTGCTTCTAAATCAAGACTTTGGCCCAGTGTCTGAGTTGCCCGCAACAAAGCTGTTGCGCCTCTTTGATTACGAGCGGCTACATAAAAAGATTGGCAGCTTTCCAGAATAATACCAATAGAAGCAGCAAAGTCTCGAAAACGTTCTTCATCATCATGATTAAACGGAACATTCCCGGTTTTATTAGCCAGTTGCACTACTGCGACAGTCTGATTTTTGCTACTAATAACAGGCATACATAAAATATTACGGATTTTGTAGCCCATTTGTTTTTCAAGTTCTGGGCTAAATAGAGGATGAGTATAAGTTTCAGATATATTGAGATATTGACCGGTACTGGCAACATGACCGGGGATACCCACTGTAATGGGAGTACGAATTTCTAAAAATTTCTGGCTATTATCTTGAGGAACTTTTGACCACAATTGACCTTTGTCATAGTCAACTAAAAAAATGGCTGTGTGTTCTGCTTGCAGTATTTGACCAATTTTGAGTGTGATAGCTTCTAGCACCTTCTCCAACATAGTTTCTAGAGCTTCATTATTGATCAGTTCAATAGCTCTAAGAAATTGCTGGAACTCAGCAGTTATGAAGTCGAGTAAGCAAACAAATTCATTAACAGATAAGTCTTTGACGCGACGCAGTAGAGCGTGAGTACGATTAACTTGAGTCAGTTCAGTTAATGTAGCCAAGACGCTGCCAGGATTGGGGAGTGTCACGTCGCTTCGCTCCGAATTAAAAATTCAAAATTCAAAATTAATAATCCCCATAAATAAATGGGCTTGTATCATAAGTCTGTTTTGGGCATAGCACATAGGGCATGGTTATTAATTCTTCTTCCCCTGCCTCCCCTGCTCCCCCTGCCTCCCCTGCTCCCTCATCTCCCCACTCCCCTATTTTGCCAACTGTTGAGAAAATATCACCTTTTGGTAATAATCTTGTAGCTGCCTGGTGGCAGCTGCCCAACCCCAACTTTCTGCTTCCTGGCGAGCATTTTGACGAATGATGTCTCGTTGTTGTTTTTGTTCTAAAAGGCGAACAGTAGCAGCTAACGCTCCTTGAACATCTGCTTTTGGCTCAAAAAGATATCCATTTACCCCATCTGTCACAATATCAGGAATTCCCCCCGAACGGGCTGCTACCACTGGACAGCCAGCTGCCATTGCTTCTAGTAGTACTAAGCCTAGTGTTTCTGTACGGGAGGGAAAGATAAAGGCATCAGCACTTGCAAAGGCAGAACCTAATTCTTGCCCCATGAGATACCCAACAAAATAAGTGTTTGTGCCAGCAAAGTGTTTTTCCAGTGCTTGACGGTGGGGCCCATCCCCAACCAATGCTAACCGCGCTTGGGGAATTGCCTCTAAAATTGGTTTGATGCGCTCAATTTCTTTTTCAGCAGAAAGCCGTCCAACGTAAAGTAGCAATGGACTTTCTGGATGATTTTGTGATAGCTGCGATCGCATCTCTACATTAGCTAAATCGGGGTGAAATAATTCCGTATCTACCCCACGCTGCCATAAATCTACACGTTCAATACCGTGTGCTGTCAGTTCCTCTATCATTGCTGTGGAGGTACATAGATTCAACGCTGCTTGATTATGAGCGCCTTTCAATAGTTCCCAAAGAACACCTTCCAGCATACCCAAGCCATAATGCTGGAGATATTGGGGTAAATGGGTATGGTAAGACGCCACTAAGGGTATTTTGAGGATTTTACTGTAGAATATGCCTGCTAAACCCAAAACGGCTGGATTTACGACATGAATAACATCTGGCTTAAACTCTTCTAAAACATAACCAATAGCTGGGCGGGGTAATGCCATTTGCAATTCTGGATACAATGGCAGAGGAAAGCCACTAACGCCGTAAACTTTAGCGCCTTTGTGTTCTGTGATGCCTCCATCAGGGGCAATCACCATCACTTGATTACCACTACGCTGTAGATGATCAACAGTATGGCGCAGGCGCGTTACAATGCCGTCAACCTTGGGTAAAAAGGTTTCGGTAAATAGAGCAATTCTCATATAAAACTATTCAGTCCAGGCAGATAATCTCAGCTTAAGAGTGCATTTTGCTTTAAAGACAGAATAAACTGTCTCGTGTGCTGCAATCAATTTTGCACAGTCAAAATAACTGTAGTAAACGGCAATATTTAGTAGTAGCTGGACGATACGCCTGATAAATAATAACTGGTTGGTCGTCATATTGTGCTAAAATACGACGACCAATTTTAGACCCACGATTTACTGGGGTTTAACTTAATTTCTGTGCCAAGAGACTTTAGGCAGAATTTGTTTGTGATCAACTCGTTTCTGATACTTGATGGCAAAGTTTAACAGAGAATCGAGTAGAGAATCAGAGAGCAAGTGAGGCTGTAAACCTAAATCGAGCAATTTTGTATTTTTAGCGTTGAAATAATGTTCTTCTTTTTCAACTCTGGGATTATCTAGGTGATTGATTTCTACGCTCAATCCCATAGCGTTACCAGCTTTTTTCACCATCAAGGCCAAGTCGCCGACGCTGAATTGTTCGGTAAATTGGTTAAATACGCGGAATTCACCTGGTTGTGCAGGGTTAGCGATCGCTAATTCTACACATCTTACTGTATCCCGAATATCCAAAAATCCGCGAGTTTGCCCACCTTTACCGTAGACAGTTAACGGATGTCCAATTGCTGCTTGAATACAAAAGCGGTTCAGTGCTGTACCAAACACACCATCGTAATCCAGGCGATTAATCAATAGTTCGTCCATTCCCGTTTCTTCGGTTAAGACGCCATAAACTATACCCTGATTTAAATCTGTTGCCCGCAATCCCCAAATCCGGCAAGCAAAGTGGATGTTATGACTATCATGAACTTTGCTTAGATGGTACATTGAACCGGGCTGCTTGGGATAAGGTAGGGTATCCTTGCGTCCATTGTGTTCAATGGTGATATACCCTTCTTCTATATCGATGTTGGGTGTCCCGTATTCGCCCATCGTTCCCAGCTTCACCAAATGACAGTCGGGGAAATCTTCCCGCATGGCGTACAGTAAGTTCAACGTCCCAACTACATTATTGACCTGGGTAACAACTGCATGTTCTCGGTCAATCATGGAAAATGGGGCCGAACGCTGTTCGCCAAAATGCACCAGAGCATTTGGCTGAAATTGCTGTAATGTTTTATGGAGAAACTCGTAATTCGTAATATCGCCGATGAACAAGTCGATCGATTTACCCGTCAAATCTTGCCAGCGCTGGAGACGTTGTTGAATTAGTGCGATCGGAGTGAGAGTTTCAACACCAAGTTCATTATCCCAGTGCCGCCGCACCAAACTATCTAAAATTCCAACTTCATAACCTCGATTGGAAAGGTAAAGAGCAGTTGCCCAACCGCAATATCCATCACCACCAATAACCAGGACTTTCATCTTCACCAGTTTTTACTCGCTGATAGCTAAATCTACCAGGTTTCTGTCCCCTCTTAATCATCATTTTGGGGGAAATGTGGATTTTGGGGAATTGGAGAGTGGAGAAGAAGTAGGGAGTAGGGGAAGCATGGGGAGAAGCGGGAGAAGAATTCACAACTAAATGTCCAATGCCCATATTTCAGAACTTTAAAATCCGATACTGCTGGGCAATGTAATAAAACAAACGATAGTAATCTGGAAATTCTTGGCTCTTGCTTCGTCCCTGCAAATAGTATTTCACTTGATTCTGAGTTAGTGTCAGTGTCATTGAACCTACTTGTTGATCAACTTCTACAACCATTACCCCAGATACTCCTTGGGTGGTTTGAAAGTTGTGTTTCATCTTTTTCACAGACTCTTGAGCATTTGGTAGCTGATGACTTGCCCATCCCCGAATTTCCACTGAGTTATCCTGTGGTGAAATAAACGCAATTCCATCACCATTTTCTGAGGCTGCTAAAGAAGTCCAGTTACTCGGATATGGAAATTCAAAGCCATAACGGGAGTTGCTATAAGTTTTCCAGGCGATCGCTCCGGCGTTAAAATCATTTGCAGTACAACCCCACAGAATTATTAACAGGGCAATGACTCCGCTAACGCTGGCGGCAAACCGATAAATTATTCGCCCCAAACTACAGGTTTTATTAGCAGTCGCCATTTACATTACACATTTTGTCAAAGTCACTGATTTTATAGAAATACCAGAAACTCAGAGATTGCACCATTCTCAATCAGCCAACTAGTAGTCTGCCACATTAGATTTGTAGTCAGCGATAAATCGCTCAATTTCAAGAGTTAGAGCCACTGACTACGAACCACAACCCATGAAATTTTCTGCTGTATACAGTTGATGATGGCTATTTGTAAATAGCATCTCAGTCGAGAATGTAAACGAATGTAACAAAATTGGCGTCAAAACGCTTTACTGTCTTGACAACTAATAAAAGAACCTATAACTTGATATACATACCCGGGTAAGACCGTTAAAGAGTTATATGCAAACGCAAACTAAGCAAAAGGTCACTTTGTATTTATCGCCAGAGTTGCACAAGAAACTGAAGATTCGTTCAGCAGTCGATTCCGAACCAATGTCAGAGCTTGCCGAACGTGCCCTCGTTTTTTACCTATCTAATTCAGAATTGGTTGACGAGGCAGAAGATTCTTCTTATGGGCGGACTCATAGAGTTTATTCATGCCCAACTTGTGATAGTTCACTAGTCTTACGTGATGGGGAACTGGTTGCTTTGGGCAATCAACCAGGATTAGTTGGTCAAGAGCATCTTTCCATTGATGAGATGGATGAAGATGAAACCAATCCCAAAGGTGAGGAAGAGTTAGTTCCTTGCTAAATAATAGATAGGAATTATGAATTATTCATTCATGATTCGGTTGTCTTTACCAGAAGCAATGTCTCTACTGTCTCTATAAGGTCTCAAGTAGGTCGAAGTATGAAAGAAGAGCTCAATATCCTAATTCAAGCTCAATACCCTTTAATCTACCTTGTGACCTCCGAGGAAGAGAGGGCCGAGCAAGCAATTTCCACAATCGCTCAGTTGTTAAAGCCCCAGCGCCGAGTATTTATTTGGACAGTAACACACGGGATTGTGGAGTATGGTCAACCCCGGAATGTCACCCAACATAATACCGTGTCTCCAGAGGCGGCGATTGAGTGGATCATTAGGCAGAAAGAACCAAGTATATTTATTCTTAAAGATTTACATCCCTTTATAGATGCGCCTGCGACTAACAGATCGTTGCGTGATGCGATCGCTAGTTTCAAAGGTATGCAGAAGAACATCGTTTTGATGTCTCCGATGCAACAAGTGCCTATAGAACTGGAAAAGGAAGTTGTCGTTCTCGACTTTACCTTGCCAGATATGGTTGAGTTGAATAAAGTACTAACTCACCATATAGAGCAAAATCGTGGTCGGCGGCTGACAACAGAAGCCAGAGAAAAACTACTCAGAGCTGCTTTGGGTCTAACTAAAGATGAAGCTGAGAAAGTCTACCGTAAGGCACAGGTAACAACAGGGCGATTGACGGAAGATGAAGTAGATATCGTTTTATCTGAGAAAAAGCAGCTAATTCGGCGCAACGGCATCTTAGAATACATTGAAGAAGATGAAACCATTGATGCTGTAGGTGGCTTAGAAGAGTTAAAAAGATGGCTCAAGCAACGCTCTAACGCTTTCACAGAAAGAGCGAGAGAGTATGGTTTGCCTCAACCAAAGGGGATGTTAATTCTAGGTGTTCCCGGTTGTGGTAAGTCATTGATTGCCAAAACTACTTCCCGGCTGTGGGGTTTACCACTGTTGCGGTTGGATATGGGGCGAGTCTACGACGGCTCAATGGTGGGACGAAGTGAGGCAAATCTGCGAAACGCCCTGAAAACAGCAGAATCTATTTCTCCAGCGATTTTGTTTATCGATGAATTAGATAAATCCTTTGCTGGTAGTGGAGGTTCCTCAGATTCTGATGGGGGGACTTCAAGTAGAATCTTCGGCTCTTTCCTCACATGGATGCAAGATAAGAAGTCACCAGTGTTTGTCATGGCAACCGCCAACCGAGTAGAACGCTTACCTGGCGAGTTTTTGAGGAAAGGACGCTTTGATGAAATTTTCTTTGTGGATCTGCCAACACCAGAAGAACGGCAGGATATTTTTAATATCCACCTGACGAAACGCCGTGAAGACATCTCTCGATTTGATCTTGAGCAACTAGCTAAGATGTCTGATGGCTTTTCTGGGGCAGAAGTTGAGCAAGCGATCGTTGCGGCAATGTATGAAGCTTTTGCCCAAGATCGGGAGTTCACCCAACTAGATATTATTGCTGCACTGAAGGCAACATTGCCGCTGTCTCGAACGATGCAAGAACAAGTAACGGCTCTGAGAGATTGGGCCAGACAGCGTGCACGCCCCGCAGCATCCTCCGTAGCTGAATATCAGCGAATGGAGTTTTAAAAGCTTTCCTCTGCCATCCCAGGGGGAAAGGCTAGCTGAAAATGCTAGCAGTTATAAGAAAAGCCGCATCCTAATTAAGCGCGGCTTCGCCCAAAACAAACCGTTGTCGTTTTTCTCAATCTTCTCATTGGAGGAAACCCAAATGTCTCACTTTAGCACCCTGCGTACCAAGATCACCGATGCCGAAATCCTCAAAGCTTCTTTGCGCGACCTCGGTATCAGCGTAAAGACTGAAGCTGATGTCCGTGGTTATAACGGTCAGCGTGTCCGTTCTGACATCGTTGCCGTGTTGGAAGGCGAATATGACCTCGGCTGGTCTCGCAATAGCGATGGTTCTTTTGACCTAATCGCTGACTTGTGGGGCGTTGCTAAGAAGCACAACCAAACCGAGTTGATCAACTCAATCAACCAAAAGTATGCCGTTAACAAAACTTTGGCTGAAGTAAAACAGCGCGGTCTGCAAAACGCCAATGTGAAGTTGGTATTGCAATAACAATTTCTCTGCGCGTTCCCAAAGCTGCACGGGTTAACCATATAAATAGCGGTTAGCCCGCTTTTTTATCGGGACTGAGATTTATTTCTCAGTCCCTATTTTTTCGGCTTCATTTTTTTGTAAGCATTGGCGAAGTTTATCAGGTAAATCATTCACAAATACTAGAGCATCTTTGTAAAGTAGATAGATTTCATCAGATGTTTTTTCTAGAGAAAATGTACCAAAATCTTGATGAACTAATCTATTTCTTTCGCGTCCTATTTCAAGAAATGCCTTAATAGATGAACTCAGCTGTTCGCTATTTCTAACTTCTTGTTTGATAAAATTTGAAAATATATCACCAAATAAACCAAAAAAACTATTTGCATTTGTATCTTTCCAACTGAAATACGTGTGATATTGTCTACTTATAGCCTTATTATTCACAAAGGAAACTAAAAGCTCGTTTTTGTTAGATATTTCACCCATGTATTCGAGAATGTCATTAGTTATACGGTGTTCAAAATAACTTGCTGCGGATAAAAGTAAAGCTTTTCTAAAATTTTCATCTACTGTATTTCGGAGTGATATTTCATTTCCTTGTTCAAGATATTCTATTAAAGTTTTAAACTCTCTATAGAGCCTATCAACACCTGTTTCTTCTAGCACTTTTCTACCCTTGAATACCTAAAATATCTTTAGCCCGTTTTAAACGAATTTCAACATTTGTCTTTTTTGTTGTGCCTTCTGAGGAAGCTTTTATAAACTGTCCATCGATTTCTATTTGCTTAATTTTACTAATGTCTACAGGAGAATCTAAAAACTCATGCTGTAAAAATATTGGTTTACATACACTGGCAAATACAGCTTCAAAAAGTGCTATATGAAAGCGTTTGTTACGTTTTCCAATAAATGGATCTTCAGGTAAAGATTCAAACTGCCTTAGAAATGATTTAAACAAGTTCTCAAGATAATTATTTTGATCTTGAGTGTTTTTTCTACTCTTTCTTGAAAAATTATTTAAAAATTTTGGTAGTGAAGGAGCATAGTCTTCTCCATCAATCAGCATGGCAAAACCTCGAAGTAAAAGCTCAACATCTTTCATATGAATATCTGGCTCATTCATTTGTAATAATTTTCGCCATCCTTCTTCCATATTTAGACGATTAAGCATTTCGTAAAAAGGAGAATGATATAAGCTGGCTCTAATCTCTTGCGGATACAAATTAACACCACCCGAATTTAAACGATTAAATATTTCATATATTGAAGAGCTATCATCTTTAGGGAAATTTTGTTTAACTATTACGTTCCGAATAGGTCTAAGCTCAAACTGTGTTTTGTAGTCACCTAAAGTGTGGTAATTAAGTCCTTTAAACTTATTAGGCTGTTCGGGAAGCTTTTGTGTAAGACTTAGATCAAACTTACTAAAATAATTTTCGTTGTTCAAGATTGTATCAGGAATAGAACCATCTTTTTCAAATATTCTTCTTAGTTCAACACGTTTCTCCTTAAGAGGAAATCTACCTTTAATGAAATAGTATATAGACATTAATCGTTGCTGTCCGTCAATAATTAAAAACTTATTTCTTGCTTCTTCATATAGAAAAATTTGTGGAATTGGTAAACCTAAAATTATTGATTCAATCAGCTTAGATGCTCTGCTTATATCCCAAACATAATTTCTTTGAAACCCTGGTATTTTAACAGCACCAGATTCCATAAAATTGTAAATCGTTATTACATTAAAATCATTTGGTGTAGAGGTTAAATCATATTCGTCAATTTGAAAATCATCCTCTTCGTCAGCATAATCATTAAACCAAATTTGTTCTTCATCAAAAGGGTAATTATTATCCATAACAATAATTGTTGCTTTTACTATGCACTGTTAGGTTAGTAATACATTATACTCTTAGACCTTACATCTATAGCATCTTCCTTTGTTCCGTATTTTAGGGTAATCTAATACCTCAACCGCAATATTAGGACGATAAATAAAAACTTGGCGTTGTTTTCTATCACTTAATCAACCAAGTTGTGTCCCATTATCTATATACTCTCGCATCTTTTCTTGTAAAACTTGTAAGCGATCGCTCTCAGAACGCAATTAAATCACAACTTTTTTTAGCAGTTCCGCTGGTATCGCTTCCCAAACCCTACACCTATAACATTTTGCTTGTTTCTGGTAATGTGTAATGTGCGATCGCAGAAGATCCACTTTTGTACGCTCATTTTCATGAAAGTCTTTTTCCATAAAGTGTTTTCGGTACTTGATATCTATGCTGATTCAATTTTTGTTTTCAGCGTGCGGGTAGTTGGTTCGATTCCCAAGACTGCGGTGTATGCTGGGATAAAGAGCGATATCTACGACGGGCTATGCCTACGCATTATTTAGCTAACTCTCCTAATTAGTGGTGGATTAGCAGGTTTAGCTGGTGTCTGCGAAGTCCTTGACCCTATTGGTTAACTACTATTTGAGGAGATTCAATGTGTCCAGTCGTAAATTATCTTTGTTACTTAAATTAGTAATCATTACATTGCTTACTGGTGCTAGTAGTTTAGCTATCAGTTTGCTTTTAGCTACAAGCGGATTTGAAAATCTGCTGGGAATTGTAAAGCCAAAAAGCGAGAGTAGTAAAGCTAGTCAGAACAAGCTGATAAGTGCATCCGCACAGAATATCAGCCCAGCTACAGACCAGATGAATCAAGTGCCAAAGGCATTTCAGGGAACAATCATTTATCAAGCAAAACTCAAAGCAAATGAGAAAGTTATCGCCCTAACTTTTGATGATGGGCCCAGCCCCAAAAATACGGCGCAGATTTTAGAAATTTTGAAGAAAAATGATGTCAAGGCAACGTTCTTCATGCTCGGACAAATGGTGAAATATTTTCCCCAAGTTGCCAAGCAAGTGGCTGCTGATGGTCACGTAATTGGTAACCATACATGGCATCATTGGTATTTTCAAATGGATGGGGCGACTGCGGCTAGTGAAATTGATCGCACAGCAGACATCATCTACAAGACTACAGGAGAGAAAACTACTCTGTTTCGCCCCCCTGGTGGCTTTCTGAATAATGGACTAGCCCAATATGCCAAAAACGAGAAGTACGCTGTCATAATGTGGTCTGAAGAGTCGGGAGATGCTAGACTTCGTTCGCCTCAAGTAGCAATGCTGGTTAAAAATGTGCTGAAATATGCTAAACCTGGTGCAATTGTACTGATGCATGATGGGGGCGGAAACCGTTCCAAATCTGTTAAGGCTTTACCAGGAATGATCGCAGGTTTGAAGACTCAAGGCTATCGATTTGTGACGATTCCCCAACTTTTGGAAATGCAAGCCAAAGAACAAAACCTGCTGGAGGTAGCTTCACCTACAGTTACAAAAGGTGAACATCCAAACCATCAGCTGAATCATTAGTGATAAAGACAATGCAACCTCCATCTTTTCAACCAATTACGCAACGTCCAGGATTAAAATTGCCGAATAATGCCAGAGTTGCTGTGTGGGTGGTGATGAATGTAGAACATTTCACTTTTGGCAAACTAGGAACAGCAATTCAACCTCATTTAAATAGTCACCCAGAAATTGCTAACTATGGTTGGCGAGACTATGGGAATCGCGTTGGTATTTGGCGTTTGTTTAAACTATTTGATGAATTAAAAATTCCGGTAACAGCCGCAGTTAATGGTGATATTTGTACATTTTATCCCGAAATTATGGCAGCTATACAGCAATATGGCTGGGAAGTGATGGCGCATGGCATTAATAATTCCACTGGACATAGTGGCATAGATCGGGAAACAGAAATAGATATAATTGATAGAACTCTAATTTTGCTCCGTCAAGCTACTGGTAAAACTCCTAAAGGTTGGTTAACACCAGGATTTTCGATTACCGAGTCAACTTTTGAATTATTGCATTCAGCCGGAATTGTTTATACCGCTGATTGGGTAAACGATGACCAACCTTATTGGTATCCATTACCCAATGGTCAGTTGTTGGCAATTCCTTACACTATCGAAGCAAATGATATTAGCTTGTGTTTGAGTAACCGCTTTTCTGGTGTAGAATTTGCCCAAGCAATAACAGACCAATTTGACCAACTTTGGCAAGATGGAGAATCTGAAGGACGAGTAATGGCGATTGGCTTGCATCCATTTATTGTTGGTCAACCACTACGGTTAAAATATTTAAAACAATGTTTACTACATATTAAAAATAAACCTAATACTTGGCTAACGACAGGTGAAGGTATTTACAATTGGATAAATCAATCACAATGAAATCATGACTCTTTCACAAACCCAAATTCTAAAAATACCCGTAATCGAAGCCAATACAGAAAACATCAAACCCTATGGACATCTCTTAGGCGATGATGTCAGCAAACCCGGATTAGGAATTCCCTTTTATCAAGAAAGAGTACTAGAAGGCGAAAATATTGATTTTACCTATCGGGGAACAGCAACTTTCCGAACAGCCAAAATTATGCCAGGATATCCGCCGATTGTCTGGCTAGAACGCCATATACACATGACCCAAATGTTTATCGGTTTGGGACAATCACCATTTATTATGGTCTTAGCGTCGCCTAATCACGATAATGGCGAAACCTTGCCAGACTTAAATCAAGTGAAAGCGCTGCGGTTTCCTCCTGGCTACGGACTATTGCTGCATATTGGCACTTGGCATGATTTTCCCATAGCTTGCGATCGCTCCGTTATCATCCTCACGGCAAATTCTGATGAAGTCGTCACCGCCTTGAGTCAAATGCAGACACCAGACGAGATGAATCAAGGCGATGTTTATAAGATTTCCCTACCGAAAAGATTAGGTTATACAATTCAGCTAGATATTTGAAAAACCTCTGCGCTACTCTGCCTTTAAATAAAAGATGGATTTGCCAAACGTCGAAACTTATTTAAATCCTGATAATATTCAAACTATCACCAATTGGGGTGAAGATTGGGCTTGGTTAGCGGGTGGAACATGGCTATTTTCTGAACCACAACCACATCTGAAAGCGCTGGTAGATATTCAGCATTTGGGATGGTCAGAAATTGAAGTTAAAGAAAATTATTTAATTATTGGTGCTACTTGTCCATTAATTAAATTATTAGAATATCCTTGGTTAGCGGAATGGACAGCAGTCGAGGGATTAAAAAGTGCGGTTGCTGCATTAGCCGCATCATTAAAAATAATTAATGTGGCGACGGTGGGAGGCAATATTTGTCTGGCTTTATCAGTGGGAACCTTAGCACCATTGATGGTGGTCTTAGATGCAAGTTACGAAATTTGGAATATCACAGGAGAGTCGCATCAAGTTGCAGCAAAAGATTTTCAGCTTGGTTTTAAATCCACAATTTTGCAATCAGGAGAAATATTAAGGCGGGTTTTAATTCCGCTATCTAATTTAAAATGGAAGGTTAATTATCAACGATTTGGTATTGCTACAAGTGACCCAGCTTTAGCAATAGTTGTCAGTGCTAGAAATCATCAACAGGTGCGCTGTGTTATTGGTGCTAGTGTTGCTGCACCTGAACTGCTGGAATTTGACGATATAGAGACGCAAGATTTCGCATTTTTACAGAAGGTAAATTTTATTGAAGATGCCAAGGCGAGTGCAATTTATCGTCAAGAATTGACGGCAGTTTTAATCAAGCGATCGCTATCAGCTTTATTATGCCAGAACAGTTAAAATTTAAAGTTAATCATCAGTCTTATACAGAAAATTGTCACCCCGGAACTAGCCTTTTAAGTTTATTACGTCAATTAGGCTGGTTTGGTGTTCATCGTGTTTGCGATTCTGGCGATTGTGGTGCTTGCACAGTTTGGGTAAATGATACACCTATCCATAGTTGCATTTATCCGGCAATGCGAATTAAGAATCAATCGGTAACTACTATAGAAGGACTTTCCCAGAATGCTGAACTTGCGCCGATGCAGCAAGCATTTCTAGAAGCACAAGGTTTTCAATGTGGTTTTTGCACTCCTGGGATGATTATGAGTGCGGCAAAGTTACCCGAATTATCAGAGGATGAACTGCGTTTAGCTTTAAAAGGCAACCTCTGTCGCTGTACTGGATATCAAGCGATTATTGACAGTATTCGACTTTCTCAAAACTCCCCACTCAGTACAGACACGATTAATCGCGTCTCTCCCCACTCAGTAGGAGAAAGCATTCCCAAACAAGATGGTACAGCCATTGTCACCGGGAAAGCGTCCTATACAGGAGATATTTCACCACCTGGATTATTACATCTTAAAGTACTGCGATCGCCACATCCCCACGCCCGTATCTGCAAAATTGACACCCAGGAAGCCAAAGCACTCCCCGGTGTTGTTGCCATTTTCACCCACGGAGATGTACCCAGAATACCCTACACCACTGCCGGACACGCTGAACCAGTACCCGATCCGTTAGATCATTACCTATTAGATAATAAAGTAAGATTTGTAGGCGATCGCGTTGCGGCTGTAGTTGCAGAATCAGTAACTATTGCCGAACAAGCTTGTCAATTAATTGCCGTCGATTATGAAATATTACCCCATGTCATCGACCCAACACAGGCAATGAATGATATCGGTGTTGTGATTCATGATGAACCAGAATCATCACAAATTCCTGATAGAAATCGCAATATTGCTGGACATATATTTCTCGAATCTGGTGATTTAGAACAGGGATTTACTGAAGCAGATTTAATTGTCGAGAACACTTACAAACTACCAGCAGTACAACACGTCCACCTCGAACCGCATATAACTATTAGTTGGCTAGAATCAGATGGTAATCTAGTTGTGCGTTCTAGTACTCAAGTCCCATTTCACTGCCAGCGCTTACTCTCACAAATTTTCAACTTTCCTCAAGATAAAATCCGCGTTTATAAAGCACAACTTGGCGGTGGATTTGGTAACAAACAAGAAATTTTATCAGAAGACCTCTGTGTTTTAGCAACCCTCCGCACAGGTAAACCCGTGCAGTGGGAATTTACCAGAAAAGAGGAATTTATTGCCACAAATAGCCGCCATGCTATGACAATAAAAATTAAAAGTGGTGTCAAGGCAGATGGTACAATTATTGCCCAAGATATGGAAATAATTGGCAACACAGGTGCTTATGGTAATCATGGACAAACAGTAGTATTTTTATCAGGTTATATCCCTCTAGGTTTATATCGTTGTCCAAATAAAAGATTGCGGGGTTTTGCCGTTTATACAAATACAATGCCAGCGGGTGCATTTCGCGGTTATGGTGCAACTCAAGGCACTTTTGCAATGGAAAGTCAAATCCATGAAATTGCTCATAAGCTCAATATTGACCCTATAGAAATACGTTTGAAAAATCTCATTCGTCCGGGAGATGTAATTAATTTAGGGAAGTCTGAAGACCACTTTAACTTAATTGGTAGTTATGCGGTTCTCGAATGTTGGGAAAAAGTTACCCAGTCACTTGGTTATGTTCCTGGTACACCACCAATTGTAGAAGGTTCTCGCCGCCGTGGTGTCGGATTCGCTGTTTCTATGCAAGGTAGTGGATTATCTAAAATTCATCTTGCCAAAGTCAAATTATCACTTTTAGCTGATGGCAAATATGAATTAAGAACTGGTTCTGTAGATGTTGGGACTGGTTCAGATACTACATTGCGGCAAATAGCAGCAGAAGTTTTAGGCGTGAGTGTTGGAGATATCAATATTATTTCTGGAGATACTCAACGCACACCTTTTGATGCTGGTTCTTATGCTTCTGCGACAATTTATATTTCTGGACAAGCAGTTAAACTAGCTGCGGAAAAATTACGGGAGAGATTAGAAAACAAACCGCAGAGGCGTGGAGATAACAGAGAAGAATTAAGTGAAGAGGTAACTTATGCAGCAGATGAATCAACTTTAACTTTCGCTGTTCAAGGTGTGGAAGTAGAAGTTGATATAGAAACTGGTAAAATTCAAGTTTTACGATGTGTGCAAGCTATTGATTTAGGTAAAGCAATTAATCCGCGAATTTGTCACGGACAAGCAATGGGGGGAATAGCAATGGGAATTGGCTATGCTTTAAGTGAAGAACTATTATTTGATGAACAAGGATGTATTTTAAACCCCACATTGCGAGAATATCGCATCCCCACAGCGGCAGATATGCCACCAATAGAAGTAATTTTAGTAGAACAAGCCGACCCTCACGGCCCTTATGGCGCTAAAGGAGTTGGGGAAATCACCACCAATTGTACAGCGCCAGCCATAGCAAATGCAATTCGCGCTGCGATCGCTACAGATTGTAGACTATACGAACTTCCCATAACACCCGAAAGGGTTTGGCAAAAACTAAACAACTTTTAAACTGAAACTCTTTCTTCCTTTGTGTCCTTTGCGGTTCGTTATCATCAATGCTTGACTTCTACCAACAACTAGCAAAAACCTTAAAAAAAAGCCCTGTAGTTTTAGCTACCGTCACCAGCATTAAAGGTTCCACACCCAGAGAAGTAGGCGCGAAAATGTTCATTAGCGCCGATGGTAAAATATTTGGAACAATTGGCGGTGGTGCTGGAGAAGCAAAAGTTTATCAGCAAGCTTTGCAAGTACTGCAAATAGGTAAAAAACAATTTGTAGAAATTGATTTATCTGGCGCACCGCAACGAGAAACTCAAGGCGTTTGTGGTGGCACAATGCAAGTATTATTAGAGTTATGGTCAGGAAGTGAAAGCTTAAATTTAGTTAATCAGATTATAGATACTTTAACATCTGGGCGTTCTGGAACAATTATCACGCCCTTGAGTACAGATGAAAAACCTTATCTACTACTAGAAACAGAAATAATTGCATCTCTACACACCACAGCATTAATTGAACCTTTGCTAGCGCCACCAACACTTTTGATTATTGGTGCAGGACATATTGCTGTTTCTCTAACGCAGGTTGCAAAAATAGCAGGTTTTCAAGTTATTGTACAAGACGATCGCTCAGAGTTTGCCACAAAAGAAAGATTTCCTGATGCTTCGCGGGTGTTAGCAGAACCTATCACGTCAATTCAAAAGATATTAGAGAAAAATACTAATTTATATATCGCTTTAGTTACTAGAGGTTATCTTCAAGATTTAGCCGTTTTACGCTTGCTATGGAAGTATCCAGTAAAATACATCGGCATGGTTGGTAGCAATAAACGAGTCACCACTGTGTACAAAATTCTGCAAAATGAAGGTTACGAACCGGAATTTCTACATCAAATATATGCACCAATTGGTTTAGATATTGGTGCTTTAACGCCAGAGGAAATTGCAGTTAGTATCTGTGCTGAGTTAATTAAAGTTCGTCGTGGTGGTTCTGGGACTTCTTTATCTGCAAAAATTTAAGTCTGGATGATTATAGCGCAATACAGTTCAGAATGAGCAACAAAACACTTGTACAGACGGCGATTCATCGCGTCTTCAAAGACAAATTATCTACACCAGTAACCTTAACTGAACCGCATTGGATTATAGCGCTTCTCAGTTGAGTTTAATACAGACGTACCTCTAGCCCCTTCCCTACAATGGCTACGGTGTACACACAAGTCTCTTGACTGACAATGCCAATGCAGTAATTTAAAATCGAGTTTCATACTCAACTAAGAATCGGTTTTCATCTCCCAAATTACTTGAGCCTCGCATCAGAATTTCGTCATTGACTCGATATAGGACGTTGTAAAGGAAAGATTCATTGCTAGAAAGAGGACGTGATAAAGAAAGAGATACATTTCTATTGATGTCAAACACACCTTCTGCTGATAAATTAAGAATTGAACTTCTGGATGCTTCGTTGGTAGATGGAGTAGGAAATATCCGAAATTCACTGAAACCAACAGCTTGTCCGATCGCAGTGATTGTTCCTTGTAAACCACCTAAAATGGTAGAACTAGCGAAATTAGTCAGCCCTTGGGTTGCATCTGTTTGACCGAAAGAACTAAGAATTGAGCCACCCAACAGAGCAACTATTTCTCCTCGACTACGATTCGGTTCACTCGTCAGTTCTAGATTGTCGCCTAATCTACTAGCTGGCCCGTCTACCCTAGCTTGAACGCGAACGCTACGTAAAGTCCCAAAGTTGTTTACAGAAACATCACTAATTTCAGCAGACAATGGTGATTCCAATATTCGACTGTTCCTTGCTGATGCTTCCGGGACAATTGCAATCAGTCGGACATCCAGATTCGGGTCAAGTCCTTGACTGGGAATAAACTCCGCGGTGTGGTCGAAGCCCCGCGCTAAGGTAAACTCAGTGGAAAATATGCTCAGTCGTCCTCCTGTCAAACGGATGACTCCTTCAGGAAGCGGCTTGGCTAATGTACCATTAATGGTTAAGTCGCCTTTTGCGTCAAAGCTCAATATCGGCTGACTAAAAGCGGCTCCTCCTGGTACAAAGTCGAGTAGAGACTGACTGGTAACACGAACATCGTCGTCTAAAGTCAATTTTAAATCTGCAAACTCTATAGGTAAATTGGGTGGAGTGACTGCGCTAGTGCTACTTTCTGGTGTAGCTACTGGTTCAGCGCTATTCTCTGGTGTAGGTTTGAGGTTAGGGTTAACCTCTTCTCTATTTATGACGGTAGTATTAGTCTCTGCTGTGGCTGCTGCTGTTTTCTCAGCAGTAGCCGAACTTCCAATAATTACCTGACCATCACTCAGTCGAATATCTCCACCAATTACAGGTTTTAATGCTGTTCCGCGAATTACGATATCGCCGCCAACACCGCCTTCATACAGTCCGGCAATTTCAAAGTCGAGTTTATCTGCTATTGAGACTGTGAGAGGATTTGCTGCTTGCTGAGGATCAAAAATTGGCAGGATGCCTGATACATTTATTTGCCCTTCGTTGTAAGTACCTTGGATACTTTCAACACTCACCGTATTACCATTAAATTGCGCTGTTCCTGTGACATTCGTCAAGGGTTCAGATAAAGCTTCAGCGCTAAAAGTTGCATTATTAAGTGTGGCATTGCCGTTAATAATCGGTTCTTCTAAAGTACCTTGAACATTTAAATCTACTTGTCCTTGACCGTCTACCCAAGCGACTTGATTGTTGGTAAACAGGTTTAATAATGCCAATCCTTCATTGTTCACATTGGCGTTGATGCTGATTTGATTGCTATCCGGTTGCACTTCGGCAAAAGGTAACGGAGCAGGTACGCTACCTGTAATGGCAACTGGCTGGGTTCCTGTCACTAATAAGGTACTATCAAAATTCAAACGAGCATTGTTGTAATCAAAGTTCACTTGTCCTGTTTGCAGAGGTTGTTTGTTAACAGTTGCATTTGCTAACGTCACTTCCCCTTTAACACTAGGGTCTTGTAAACTACCTGCTAATGTGGCATCAGCATTTACATTACCAGTGATATCTATGGGGTATTGTTCGATGAAAGGCTCTAAAAGTGATAAAGGTAAACTTGCTACATTCAAGTTTCCAGATAGTTGCTCAGTTCCTAACTGTCCTGAAAACGCCACTAATCCTTGATTGATTCCAACGCTTAAGGGCGAAAGTGTGACGATACCATCGGCAAAACTGCCTTGAGCAACTACTTGATTAATGGAATAATCTCCCCATTGCCAGTTAGCACCTTGAAAATTAAAGCCGACGTTCAACCCAGATTTTAACGAGCCACTAGCTGCAATTGCTCCGCTCAAAGTACCCGTTAATTCTGCAAGGGTGGGCAAAGATGGGGTTGCTTGTCTCTCTTCTTGCTGTTGTTGTGCTACCAATCTTCTAATTTTTGAGAAATATGCTAGCTGTGTGAGCAAATCTGCATCGGGTAAACTGACAGACTCAGTGTCAAGTACTTCTGCTCCGGCTAATGTCGGTGGCTGCAACCCGCTACCAAAGTCTTGAAGGTCGAAGATATTAAACGTTTGTAAAAGTCTCTGGATTCTGGCTTGGTCAAAATTAGCTTGGAATTGAAATTGCGGGTCATTCCCTGTTTGCACATTTCCACTGAGGGCGATGTTGCTATCTCCAATCCGCAATTGACCATTAGATAAGCTAGCAGTACCATCAGCATAATTGATGCTGCCGCGAAATTCATCTGCTGTAATTCTCGCAATCCGAGGCTGGGCGATCGCAACGTCTCCCGCAATGGCATAATTATTCAGATTAACAACTAAGTTTCCCGATAGTTGCCCTCCCAATGGTTGCAATTGATTGTTCGGTAAAAAGCCGCCAATCAAAGCGATGGGAAACTGTTGGGCGTTGATGAACAAGTTCTCTCCCTCAGTTCTACCTGTGGTGATAGCTTCATCACGCTGCACCAAAAATGAAGTTGGGCGATAATCTGCACCCAGATTCAAAGCTATCCTATCTTGCTGCCCAGCTAATCGCAGACTTGCTCCTTGTCCCCCTTGAAAATTCACATTTCCGGTTAACAGTGGGTCAAATGCCAAGTCACTAACCTGGAAATTCCGCAGCCGGATATTGCCAGTGGCTTGCGGTACATCTGGAGTCCCTGTAACTTGTCCTTTAAAATCGAGTAACCCTGCGATAGCCACGTCACCAGGAACTTCAAAGCCAGTATTTTGTAAGTTGAAATTCTGCGCCAGTACATTTAAATTAAATCCGGCAATTTCCGGTGCGCCAGTTGGTGGAAACTGAATAGCGATCGCACCATTAGCACTCAATCCTGGGGTACTTGCGTTTTCAACTATAATCTGCTGCCCATTCCATTGAAATTGAGCGGTGAGCGGTTGTGCTAGCAGCGCTACTCCTTGGGAAAGGCGGATTTGGCCGGCGGCGCGAATATCTGCAAGCTGGAAAGATTCTGTTGTCCCTGCTAACTGAATATTGCTATTTAGCCGTCCTCGCAGTTCTGGTGAGAAGCGGTTGAGTTGAATTTGAGAAGTACTGACAACCCCTTGCCAACGTTGTTGTGCCAGTTGACCTCTAGCTCTGACTGTCCCCCCTGCGACATTCAAAACCGCATCGGGCAAAAGGATATTTTTTCCTTGTTGAGCAACAACAACTCGTCCGGTAGTGGGATAGGTGGCGGTAGGCGCTTGTACCCGCGCTACTGCTTGCAGATTGCTCAGAGTGCCGGAAATATTGGTATTTGCGGATACATTGCCAATGGTGATGCCGGGTGAAGAATTGTATGCCCGTGCGATCGCATCTCCTGGTAAATTTTGTGCTTGAACATTCAACGCCACCCTACCTTGGGGTGCAAGCTGAAGTTGACCGCTAGCCGTTACTTGCCCGCCCACCTCTGGATTTGCCTGAACACGGGCAACATTCACGTTTAAGGGTTTACCCAGAGAGCCAGAAACTCTAGCGTTCGCAGATATACCACCAATATTGAGCGGGGTTGAAATATTGTAACCTTGAGCGATCGCATTTCCTGGTATACCTTGAGCTTGAATATTTACGCCTACCTGACCTTGGGGAGCGAGTTGAATTTGACCATTGGCTGTGATTTTCCCCCCGGCTGGTGGCGTTACTTGAACATTAGAAATATTAAGGTTCAAGGGCTGTTTGCTAAGTGAGCCAGAGATTTGTGCTTTTGCCGAAACATTTCCAACTGCGATCGGTAGAGTCACGCCATAGCTGCGTGCTAGTATATCCCCTGATATACCATCAGCTTGAGCGCTAAACATTACCTCATCTTTAGCTCCCAGTACAGCTTCACCGCCGCCTGTAATTTGACCACCGGCTGCGGGGACAATATTCAGATTGGAAACAGCAAGTTGAGATGCCGTTTCAGAGACATTCAAGCGGAAATCAGTGTTGATAGTTTTAAATTGAATGCGGTCAATTTGAATAGGTTTAGTGTTGCTTACTTTACCGCTCAGGACTGGTTTTTGAAGTGCGCCTAGTACTTGAATATTTGCTTGAATTTCGCCATTAGCCGGGACTGTCGAATTTACATTCAGCGTATCTAAGATATTTTTTGCACTAACAGGTTTTATTTGAGCAAAGACATTAAAACCTGTTTGAGTATTAATTGTTCCATTAGCCAGAATGGGAACTTTGCCAATGTTCGTACTCAGATTATCTAAAGTAACTGTCTGACCTTGAAATATAAATCTCCCATTAAAATTAGAAACCTGTTGAGGAATATTTGGAATTTTAGCAGTGACTTGATTAGCGCTAGCTGTTCCTGTAACGGCTATTTCTGATAGCTTGGGTGGAATCTGAACTCCTAAATCAGCATTTAAATCCCCTCCTAGCAGAGCAATAGGTAACTGAATTAAACGACTGATATCAGATGCTTTTAAATTTTGTGCTTGCAGTTGGAGGTTAGTTTGTTGAGCTTTTAATTGTGTTTCGCCAACAATTTTAACAGCGCCTCCCCTAGTGAGTTGAGCATTGATGTCATAACCAATCCTTTGATTTTGCTCTGAAAATCGGGCAACACCACCAACTTGATCTAATATTACCGAGCCTTTCGGTTTAGTTGGTGCAGCGAATGGCATCAACTCGATATCGCCATCTTGAATTTGAAGCGTCTGCAACTCAGTTTGAATAAAACCTTCTCCCTCCCCAGCCTTAACTTCGGCTGTCACCCAACGACCATCTTTATCCTCTTGAATGTAGACATTGGGTTGAACTAACATGACATTTAATGCCAGTTTTCGGCTGAGGATAAGTTGCAATGGCGAGAACTGCACCTCCAAAGCTTTTGCTACCACTTGATCTTGATCAGTAGGAGTTGCTGGTATTGATAGAGAGCTAAATCTTAGACTAGAAAGCGAAAAACGTTCAACATTTCCAACTTTCACCGGACGCCCAAGCAATTGCTCAAGATTTTGCTGCACTAATGGCGCTAAATCTTTATATACATAGCTTCTAGCCCACCAAGCACCAACTGCAATTCCAACCAGCAAAACCCCACCCAAAGCCAAACTGGTACGTCCTAAAAGCAGGAGCCACACACGACGATTAGGTGGTTCCTGATTGTTTCCTGAATTGGGAGATGGCGTCATGATTGTTACCAGTACCAGTACTTTTTTCTGGAGTAAGGCTAGAGACAGTTGTATTAACTAGTCACAAGCTATGTTTTCACAATATTAGGACTTAAGCAAGAACTTTGCAGAAAAGTGCTTATATTCTCTATTAGAGGCTGCGCCAAAGAGACGCACTGCAAAGCTATCTATGTTATTTCATAATTTGGTGTAATTATTGAATATATTTTGAGTAATATGTCATCAGATATTATTTTTGTTGAGCTGCAATTTTGGAAATCTTGCTGAAACTAGGAGAAATATTTAGAAGTTACTAAATCTGAGCAGTATTTTAAGGTAATTATATAATCATTTAAATTGAAGATATATTTTATTTACGAAAATATTTTTCTGAATAAATTAGGTAATGTTTTATTATTAAATTACTTTGAGATAACTCCTGTATATACAACCCTGGTTATAGAAATTAATCTTTGTAGAATCTAACTTAGTATAGATGACGATGGTAAGTAATCTTAGGTTTGGGAGCAATGTAGAGTGGAATGTCACTTCCTGAAGCTAGATTTAGATCCCCGACTTCTTCATGAAGTCGGGGATCTGAGTAGCAACTTTGCTATTGTCCTCGCAGCGGGTAAATCTACTCGCATGGGTACTTGCAAAACTTCACTCCCTTGGGGTGAAGATAAAACATTATTAACTTATCAACTAGAACAGTGGTTAAGTGTAGATTTTACCCCTGTTGTAGTTTTAGGTTCACACAACAGCAATAAACAAAAAGATTGTCCTGATGGCAGTTCCGCTGTAATTAATCCTCATGCCAATGTTGGTAAAACAACTTCTCTACTCACAGGATTGCAACATATTCCCCCAAACTTTGAAATATTAGCAATTTCCGCAGTTGATCAACCCAGAGAATTAGAGGTTTACCAGCGATTAATCCTAGCACACCAAGACAATTCAGCAATGATTACTGCACCCAGTTATGAAGGGAAAATTGGACATCCATTGTTATTCAGTAATGGGATGCGATCGCACTTACAAAATATCCGTGAGGAAAGCTTAGGTTTACGCCAAATTATCAAAGAATTTTATCCAGTAATTCATCAAGTTAAATTTGATAATCCGGCTGTACTATTAGATATCAACACGCCGGAAATATATCAAGAACAACTGCATAATTTGAGATATTAATAGATTACAAACAAGATTCCCGACTTTTTGGAGAAGTCGGGAATCTGAACTTTATGATTACTCTTTCACAAACCCAATCATTGATCAGTTGGATCATCAATCATTTCCGGTACTAAAGCTGGGTTACTTTTACGTTCTTCTGGTGATTGCTCCCGAATAACATCGTCTATTCTCGCAGGGTGTTTGATTTTGTCCAGCACCTCTGGACTTAATTGTGATGCATCACCTTCTGGATTAGACTTTTCCGCTTGACTAGGAACTGTTTCCTTGTTCATCACTATTTCCCTCAACTTCTACGCTAAGTTTAAGTTCTTTTATGGTGAAGTACACACTATCTAGGGACTTAATTTCACATAGTGCTGGGTAAGAAACACGATCTACACAGCAAAAAGGAGGTTATCTTCGCTTATATTTAATACCCTCTGTTGCAAAAGTGTTGAATGTTAAGAAAAATCCGATAAAAACAGCCCAAAATATGTTAAA
>NZ_JBDNJQ010000513.1:0-207 GCF_051172895.1 Nostoc sp. CALU 1950
ATCTCCTTTTACATTCTCCCTTATTTTGTATATCTTCCAAAAGTGGATGCTCCCCTTATTAAGCTTGTAATTGTTAGCTTATGGAGTTTTGCTGTATTGACTAGCTGCTCATAATCTTGATTACTTAATCGAGTGCTAACTATATGGTTTAGAGCAAAAGTGTTGAATGTTAAGAAAAATCCGATAAAAACAGCCCAAAATATGTTA
>NZ_JBDNJQ010000515.1:0-204 GCF_051172895.1 Nostoc sp. CALU 1950
CCTTAACGCGGACAGTACCAGCCTCAGTACCATCACTCTTCCACAGTTCACTGTCCCCGCTGCTGTCGTTAGCAACAAAGTACACTGTGCCGTTGACATTCGTCAGATTTTGCGGGCTAGAGTGGATTGTCGCAGTATTAATATCCTTGACGCGGACAGTACCAGCCTCAGTACCATCACTCTTCCACAGTTCACTGTCTCCAC
>NZ_JBDNJQ010000516.1:0-204 GCF_051172895.1 Nostoc sp. CALU 1950
CTGCAATCATCCGTTTCGACCAGGATTAATTGCAAATAAGCTCAACACTTTACTACGACTAAGTTTTCTCTCCTTGACAGGAGTTTGTCAAAAAACTCATTTGAGAATTTTATAAATTAACTTTGAATTCTTTACCGAGTTTTTTTACTTACTGGAGTTTAGACTAAACCATAAAAAAGGACTCAGCAGGGCTGAGTTAATAAT
>NZ_JBDNJQ010000063.1:0-42638 GCF_051172895.1 Nostoc sp. CALU 1950
TAACACGAATAATTTTCCCAAAAATTCCCGAAAAATGCACAAAGTCAACAGCCTAGCTTAAGCCCCTTTTTCTATACAAACTCACAGGTGATCGGTATGATGCCTACTATAGGACAATATGCCTTGGGTTATTGGTGTAAATGATTGGTTTTTCAATACCCAATAAATCGCCGTCAAAACGAAAGACTAATTATTGTAGAGACGGCGATTTATCGCGTCTTTGTAATTTATCTTTGTAATTTATCGCGTCTTTGTGATGATTTGATCGCAAAAAACCTTAACCGATTTAAACTCGAAAGTCTAAAATATGGTGCGCCGTAATTTGTGGTTGTTCCAGGTGTGGAAGATGACCACAATTTTGAATCCAGGTAAGAGTACTATGTGGAATTGCCATTTTAAATTTCATGGCATCCCCAGTACCCAAAATTTTATCGGAATCGCCCCACAAAATTAGCGTTGATTGCAAAATTTGTGATATTGTTTCAACTCTAAAAGCACTGTAACCACCACTTTTAGTGAAAGAAATCAGAGCTTGATGCCAACTCGGCATTTGTAAGTGCAATGCCCCACAAGATAATGCATCGATAGAAGCAAGACTTTGATTTTTATATCCAATGCGAGAAACGCGATCGCGCACCTTCAGATTACTCAAAAACTGAGTTGCTAAATAATCCAACGGGGGAAACATAAATTTACTCAATGGTGAACCACCCGCCAACCCCGCACTATCAATTAACACCAGCTTTTTTACTACTTCCGGGTAAGTCAGCGTAAAATCAATCGCTGTCGCACCCCCCATCGAAGCACCCACCAAAATTACAGGTTGGTTAATCAGACTTTTCCAGAAATAATAAAGATGGGTTTTAATCGCAGTTGGGCTATAGGTAATTCCTGAGAGTCTATCTGTAAATCCAAAACCCAACAAATCCACTGCCCACGTTTCATTATCTTTTGAAAGTAGTGGCAAAAGCCGCCGAAATTCTAATACAGAACTGTCAAAGCCGTGAATTAATAAAATCGGAGTGCCACCACTCCCTTGCTTGACAAAAGTTGTGGTAATTGCTTGATTAGTTAAAGGAGTAGCGATCGCAGCAGTTTGAATACTCTGAGCTAGTGCGATCGAGGCTGGTTCTGTGAGTTGCCCAACTGCTGTAGGAAGAAAATTCGGAAACATAAATTTCAGTTTATCGTACTAGCTTGCTTCCACATATAGCTGATTTTGTTAAACAACAAAATTACACAAGCTAACGTGCTGAAGTATTAGTTGTAATACATAAAACATCAACCAGCGGCTATCAAAATATTCTAACTCCCCCCACTCCCCACTCCCTCCAAAAATTATGGCATCAAAGAAAATTTTCCAAAATGTCAAAATGGGGACTAAAGCCACGTACAATTAAAATCGCTTATCCCTTAATCCAGGAGCTAATGCCATGCCAATGGCGGTTGGCGTAATTGAAACTTTAGGTTTTCCTAGTGTCTTAGCAGCAGCAGATGCAATGGTCAAAGCTGCCGCAGTCACAATTGTGTATTATGGTCAAGCGGAAAGTGCTCGCTTGTTAGTTGCCGTCCGGGGACACGTTTCGGAAGTAAATAGAGCTGTTGAAGCCGGAATCGTAGCTGGTGAGCAAGTCAAGGTTGGTACAGTAATTACCTACTACGTTGTTCCTAATCCCCCGGAAAATGTGGAAACCATATTACCAATCCATTTCACTGAAGAATCAGAACCTTTCCGCATGTTCTAAGCAATTTTGCTATCAAAATCTGTAGCGAAGCTTCGTACAATTAACTTGTAGCCCCCATATCGTTTATTCATACAGGAGATTAATAATGTCATTACAGGCAGTTGGAGCACTCGAAACTAAAGGTTTTCCTGCGGTGCTAGCAGCAGCAGATGCTATGGTCAAAGCTGGTCGAGTCACCCTCGTTGGTTATATCAGAGTAGGTAGCGCTCGCTTTACAGTTAATATTCGTGGCGATGTTTCTGAAGTAAAAGCCGCTATGGCTGCCGGTGTTGAAGCCGCAGAAAATGTTTTTGGCGGTACGCTTGAATCCTGGGTAATTATTGCTCGTCCCCATGAAAACGTTGAAGCTGTTCTGCCAATTGGTTACACAGAACAAGTCCAAGGGTATCGAGAATCTGTAGAAAATCCCATTGTTAGATCAAACAATCGATAGATTCAACATCCTGTGGGGGAATTCAAAATTTAAAACGAAGAATCTCCATAAATGAATTTAAAGAGAAGTTTCTTGTCAAGCTTCTGACTATCAAAACTTTAGGGGAATGCATTCTTTCTGTTTTTAGATTTTGCATAAGTTAAATTTTGAAGCAGAGGGAAAGCAACAGTCAGAGTCAATAGTCAAAATCAATATTGACTGTTGACTATTCATTGTTAAGAATAACTTGCCAATGTTAGAGGCGTAGTTGTGAGTAAAGCTAGTTTAAAAAAAGATAAATTTGCCTATTAATTTCTACTATCCAGAATAGTGTAGGCGTAGCCCGTTGTAGACATCGCTACATAGCATACTGGGGCTGATTCCACACTACAGTGATACTATTTATCCAAGAATCTATCCAATTACTTTTAAAACATCATCTTAAACGCTAATTACCGTATATACACTTAATAAAATCGAAAAATATCATAAAAATTAACTTAATACAATTCAGTTAAGGCTTGATATTCCTTAAAAAGCAAGGAATTAAGCCAATTTATCACAGGAGTTAGGGAATCTTCCGAGGTAAAATCTCATTAACATCAAGCATATTGAAATTGAACTAAGTATTTAACTAAGTAAAGGATTATAGAGTGTTGAAACTTATACGGGTGAAATAACGTCTGACATTGAGTTAAATTAGATTCGTTCCTCGTATATGTTACAAAATGTCAGATTTCCCCGATCAATCTAGTGCAAAGGTGTATCCTCACCACTCTAGGCAAATTTCTGTTCTAAGTTAAAAACATAACTTTACGAAAATTTAAAATTAGCATAATTAGTCCAAATGCTTGATATGCAAAGGTTTAGGGCATTCTTAAGTAAAAGCAAAACATCAATGTAGAAAGTTTCTGCATAATTTGAGTGAATTAAGACGTAATAAAAGTAGAATCACTGAGCTATTTTCATGAAACTCATGAAATACGGGGCAGCTGCCAGTTAAACAATTAGGTGGGACAAATGGGGGTTGTGATGCAAACTTCAAAATTGAGTTTCGAGGAATGCAATCTCACTATGAAAATGGATATAGAAAAACTGGCTATAGATTGGCAAAAGCGATTGGCTGTGGAATGTCCAGACCAAAATGAAGCTACTAGAGAAAGCATTATTCTCTGGCTATTGGGATCTGACTCAAAACGGTTTGATCTGTTTAATCCGAAAGAACTCGATATCGCCAAGCAAGCGATGGAATATCGCTGGAGGATTTTACGTCAACGCTACTTGGGGCTGGGGCGAGAACGTGCTTATCGCAACTTGATCACGCGATTAGGGAGTTTAGTAACATTACGCAATAAGATTCAGACTTGGGTTTCTCTCAGCCGCGATCGCCAGCGCAGTGTGATAGATGTGTTACAAGAAGTACTCCAAGAATTATTGCAAAGCGATAGCCAGATGCAACAGCAAATGGCTGATATTGGCAAATATACAACCGATAGGCGATTGGGGGATGCTCTGCTATTTGCCAGTTTAGAAGAATATTGTTTGCGGCCAGTCCGCAATCAACCCCTATTAGCTTATCGATTTGTGAATTATTTACGTCGCACTCAGCGCGGTGGCTTAACCCAAGTACCTGGCCGTGACTTGGTTAGACTCGTGTCAGAAGAAATTCTCACAGATGATAATGATAATCGGGTTAACTTAGTTGATAGTCAGGCGATCGCAGAATATCAAGAAGCACAACAACTAGAAGAACAACAAGCGCTGCGCCAGTCAGTACAAAAAGAATTTGAAAATTATTTACAAGAAAATCTGGGAACAGACGCAGTGGAATGGCTACGACTGTATCTGCAAGGTAAGTCCCAAGAAGATATCGCCCGGAGACTAAATAAACAGACTAAAGAAGTTTATCGTCTGCGAGAAAAAATTAGTTACCATGCTGTGCGTGTTTTTGCCCTCAAAGGTAAACCAGAACTCGTAGATAACTGGCTCTCAATTTCCTTGCAAGAACATAACTTGGGATTAACACAAAACCAATGGCAGCAACTTGATGAAAAATTGA
Organism: Nostoc sp. CALU 1950; assembly: GCF_051172895.1. Classification (NCBI taxonomy): domain Bacteria; kingdom Bacillati; phylum Cyanobacteriota; class Cyanophyceae; order Nostocales; family Nostocaceae; genus Nostoc; species Nostoc sp. CALU 1950. The sequence continues at coordinate 4,217 of NZ_JBDNJQ010000063.1, forward strand.
CTCCTCTAGGGCGGCAAATTCTAGACTTGCGGAAAGCGGGTAATTCAATAGAAACAATAGCTCAACAGTTAAAACTCAAAACTCATCAAGTGTTAGGTGAATGGACAAAAATCTATCTTGCAGCCCAAGCTTTAAGAACCCAAGAGTAACCTGTAGTGGGAGTGGGGATAAGGGAGATAAGTGAGGTGAGGGAGAAATAACTAATGCCCCATACCCCATGCCCTAATCCTCAGTATTATCCACAGTCTATAATCTAAAATTCATATTCTACTTACGTCTACTTAGGTATATATAATTGAAATTTTAACAATCGAACAAAGTATCTTTATTAACTACCTACTGAATTAGAGGCAAAATATTATATACATAAACACCAAGCAATCAAACCTATGTTGTCTTCAGAGGGCGAACTAACAGATACTACAGTAAATGAGTCCCAGGTGCTAACCGCTACACAATTTAAGTGGGAGGAAGAAGGCGATCGCGAGCAGATATTCCAACTGATTGATAGTCTTTTGTCCTTTGAAGCTTGCCTCTACCACCAGATTTTGCCCTTTGGATTAGAAGACAAAAACCTCTTGCTAGGTATGGTTCATCCACAAGACAGTGAGGCGCTAGATTACGTTGGTCGCATTTTGTCTTGTATCAATTGCACAATGGTGATTGAGGCGATCGCAGCCGACGCTCACCGGAGAATACTGTCAACCTACCTCAACCATAAGAATACATCTCAGCTAGATGCCCAACAAATACATCAGCCAACAGCGGACTCTCCTTCAACAAATAGCCCAGCGACCGTTGCTGACACACCTGTTCCTTTTCTAGATGCCGACTCGGAATCAAATCAACAACCAATATTGATGGTGTTTCAGACACAAAAGCGTCAACATTCTGGGCAGCGCGTAGACTTGCCGCCCACTCCAGAGCTAGACCAATTATCTCAAACTACAACGTTCTCGACCCCTATTGAGAGCGAGAATTCTGAAGCTGCATCAAACAATTTACCCATTTTGCCCACGCAAGTTCCCGAACTACTTAGTCCGATTGAGGTGCTAACAACACTACCACCTAAGAAATTACTAGAAGAATTACTAGGGCGAATCCTGGCTGGGGGAATTGGTCGGCTGTATTTAGAAAGACAAGCTTACGAAGGCAGAATACTGTGGAGTGATAATGGAGTTTTACAGTCTGTATTAGACAAACTGCCGCTCTCGGTTTTTCAAGGAGTACTGAATGAATTAAAGCGGTTTGCTTCCCTGCCTGTCACCACAGTTGCAGAACCAAAACAGGTAGAGAAAGAATACGTATATCAAAAAAACCGCTTATTATTGCGCTTGCGAGTCATGCCGGGAATCTACGGCGAAGAGGCGACACTACAAGTGTTACGAGGAGCAGCATTAAAGTTCTATCAACAACAACAATTGACGCGTATAGGCCGCGATGCTTTAGGAATTTCTCAGCAACTAAGCTTAAAGTTACATGAACTACAAGAAAGGCTTTTACTGAATCCCAGCCTTGATTCTCAGCAATTAGAGGCTTTAGTTACCCTGAATCAACTAGTCAAAAATTTAGACCAACAGATCAAAATACTGGCGCTAGATAGCAATCCACCAACAAACAGCAAATCATAAGTCTGTCAGTGAAACCGCTGATTTCGATCACATACATAATTGTTATGTTGTAATCGAACTCTAGACCGATCAACCTTAGAGATTCATCTTCAATAAATACAAATTTTGCGATCGTATTCTGAGTAAGATTACGGTTTAAACAAACTTATAGTAGCAAAGTTAGTTTCCCACTCTTAAATCCATTTGTTGCAAATATTTCATGCTAACTGAGGTTTTTAGTGAACTTTTCCCCTTAATGAGTACAGCCAATCCACAGACTTTGGAATGGCTACTCAACGTTGCAATTGAACATGAATACCCATCTGGGCGAGCCGTTGTGATGGAAGATGCCTGGGGTAACGCCGTTTACTTTGTGGTTTCTGGTTGGGTCAAAGTCCGGCGTACCGTCGGGGAAGATTCAGTAGCTCTGGCAATTTTTGGGCGTGGTGATTTTTTTGGAGAAATGGCAATTTTGGATGAATCTCCACGTTCAACTGATGTCATTGCTCTTTCATCCGTGAAATTGCTTAGTATCTCCAGAGAGCGTTTTATTCAAATATTGTTTAAAGACCCGCAGTTACATCACCGGATGTTGCAACTGATGGTGCGGCGATTGCGGCAAATTAACCTACGCTTACAAATGCGGTCTTCACCACCAGCAGTCAAACTCGCCCATACCCTAGTGAGTTTAGGCGAAAGTTATGGTCAGGAATCAGACTTAGGAAGAGAAATTTTTAACATTCCCTTTAAAGATTTAGCAGAGGTGACAGAAATCGGCGTTGAAGAAACCACCAAAATCATGGAAAAGCTGCATGAAAAAGGGTGGATCAAAATTGATAGCGCCAACAACATCACTTATCTTGTGAACTTCAAACAGTTGATGAACTTGGCTGGCAAAATTTGATCGCCTTAGCCCCAAAGATGTAAGGATAGAAAGCATGAGAGCGATCGCAGATGTGGGCACAGAGCTATAGTTGATTGATGAGGCAGCAGGTAGTGGAGCGATCGCAGTCACTCACCTGTAAACAGTTAGCAAACTGCTTTTTAGACAGGTTGATTACCCTTACCTGTTGCATAAACTATATTATGAAACTACTGAGGCGTAAACGCCTTGATTCGCTTTTATCCCCGACTTAAAAGACGTTCACCCCTCAAAACCCAAAAGTTTTGAGGGGTTCACTTCGGGGTTTTCAGCATATTTTCTTATAAACTTGGTTCTGACTACCAGCCGCAGCAAATAAAAGTCAAAAATTAAAAGGTAAATTTGTCATTATGGGAAAAATTACTCATCTACTATTACCTCAGCACACAAGATGACTGAAGCAACAGCAACTCGCCCCAACACCTACATCCAAGAAATCGAGCCAACGATTCATTACCTGGTGGGAATGTCCCAACCAGAAACCCATCTGTTTGAGGTGACTTTACGCCTTGTAGATTATCCCTCGCCGATTCTCGATTTAAAACTACCGGTGTGGACACCAGGTTCCTATTTAGTCCGGGAATACGCCAAAAACTTACAGGATTTTGATGCTTTTGCAGAGGAGAAGCCTTTACCTTGGCGGAAGATCAGTAAAAATCACTGGCAGATAGACAAAACGGGTGTTTCAGAATTAACTGTACGTTACCGCATTTTTGCCAATGAGTTATCGGTACGGACAAATCACCTAGATGCTACCCACGGTTATTTCAACGGTGCGGCAATATTTTTTAGAATACCGGGCTGGGACAAGGAACCCATTCGCGTCACCATCATACCACCACGCCCAGAATGGCAAGTAACTACTGCTCTACCATCTGTTGCTGAGGAAACAAATAGTTTCTTGGCTGGGGATTTTGATACTTTGGTTGATACTCCCTTTGAGATTGGTAGCCACCAATTGTATAAATTTGAGGTATTGGGAAAACCCCATGAACTGGCAATCTGGGGGAAAGGTAATTATCAAGTTCAGCAGTTGATTGCTGATATCCAGAAAATTATCCAGGTAGAAGCGCAGATGTTTGGCGGTTTGCCATATCAACGATATGTGTTTCTGCTACATTTATTTAGCCAAGCTTTTGGCGGTTTGGAGCATAAAAACTCTTGCTCCTTGATTTACCAACGTTTTGGATTTCGCACTCAGGAAAAATATGATCGCTTTATCCAATTAGTTGCACACGAGTTCTTTCACTTGTGGAATGTCAAGCGAATTCGCCCAAAAGCATTAGAGGTCTTTGATTACGACCAAGAAAACTACACACCATCATTGTGGTTTTGTGAAGGTACTACTAGTTACTATGATTTGTTAATTCCTTTACGGGCAGGAATTTATGATGTTAAGTCGTATTTGAATAACTTGGGTAAGGAAATTACCAGATATCAAACAACACCGGGGCGCAAGGTACAACCCGTTTCCGAGTCGAGTTTTGATGCCTGGATAAAACTCTATCGCCCGGATGCCAATAGCGGTAATTCCCAAATTTCCTATTATTTAAAAGGAGAAATGGTATCGTTATTGCTGGATTTACTGATTCGCTCTACTCACGGCAATCAGCGCTCCCTCGATGACGTGATGCTAAAAATGTGGCAGCAATTTGGGAAAGATGAAATTGGCTATACCCCAGAAGAGTTGCAGGAAGTTATAGAATCTGTTGCCGGAATTGATTTGACTGATTTCTTTAAACGCTACATTGATGGCACTGACGATTTGCCCTTGAACGAGTACTTAGAACCCTTTGGTTTGCAGTTAGTAGCTGAACAACAAGAAGAACCTTACTTGGGCGTGAGAATAAATACAGAGAATGGGCGGGAGATGATTAAGTTTGTGGAGACTGGTTCACCTGCACAAGTAGGGGGAATTGATGCGGGTGATGAGTTGCTAGCAATTGATGGGATTAAAGTAACGGGGAATAGCTTAAGCGATCGCCTGAAAGATTACCAACCGAACGATACCATTCAAGTAGCAGTTTTCCACCAAGACGAACTGCGTACCTATTCCATCACCCTGGCGTCACCACATCCCACTCGCTATCAGGTAAAACCTGTTGAGCATCCTGACTCCAGACAGCAGCAAAACTTTGCTGGATGGCTTGGGGTTGCGATCACAACTGTTTAATAAAGGGCATGGGGCATGGGGCATTGGGTATTGGTTATTTCCCTCCTTGCTCCCAGTCCCCAGTCCCCAGTCCCCAGTCCCCAATCTAAGACGTTCTCACCGCCCCAGAGTAAATCAAACCCCGTTGTAGATCCAGCGTTATGATTGCCCCATCCCGAATCGCCTGGGTTGCCTCCTTCACGCCGACAATCACTGGTACACCAAGACGTAAGCCAATTACTGCTGCATGACTTGTGAGACTTTCATCTTCCGTAATAATCCCACCAGCTTTCCGAATTGCCTCGACAAAATCGGCACTAGTGCGGGGTGCAACCAATATGTCGCCGGGATTAAAGTTACTAACATCCATGCCAGTATTCGCCACCCGTGCGCGACCACTCACTGAACCTTGTCCCAGTCCAATTCCGTGACCTAATACCGCCGTCACCACCTCTACCTTAATCAAATCTGTGGAGCCGGAAATTCCCTGGAGTGTACCAGCGGTCATTACTACTAAATCTCCCTCAGACAATAACTTCAACTCCTGAGCTACGTTGATCGCAGCTTGAAATGTCTGACCAGTCGAAGGTAATCCTAGTACTAACAGCGGTTTTACTCCCCACACCATCTGTAACTGCCGCGCCACATTCACATGGGGTGTCACTGCTAAGATCGGTGTTTGGGGACGGAACTTAGAGACATTACGAGCTGTTGCCCCAGTTTGCGTTAGGGTCATGATTGCTGCTGCGCCTAGTTGTTCGGCAATTTGACCGACAGCTTGACTAATCGCATTAGGAATGGAGCGCCGGGCATCTCTGACAGAACGTAAGTTTAAGTGTTGGGATTCTTCCTGCTCCATACGTTCGGCAATTCGTGCCATCGTCGCCACTGCTTCTACAGGGAAGCTACCCACGGCGGTTTCGTTGGAGAGCATCACCGCGTCCGTGCCGTCTAAAATCGCATTTGCCACATCCGACACTTCAGCGCGGGTGGGACGGGGATTGCTCACCATGCTATCTAACATCTGAGTAGCGGTGATGATGGGAATCCCCAAGCGATTTGCTGTGGCAATTAACCGCTTTTGAAGTACGGGAACATCTTCTGCGGGTAATTCCACCCCTAAGTCGCCTCTGGCAACCATTACGCCATCACACAAAGCCAGAATCGCCTCCATTTGTTCGATTGCTTCGTGCTTTTCAATTTTGGCCACTACTGGCACTTGCTTACCTGTACTGGAAATTAGTTCTTTAATTTCGATCATGTCCTGCGGATTGCGGACAAAGGAAAGTGCCACCCAATCGACACCTTGATCTAGACCAAACATCAGATCCTCTCGGTCTTTGTCGGTCATTGCCTTAATTGACAGGTAAACGCCAGGAAAGTTTACGCCTTTGTTGTTAGAAAGTTTACCAGGCACAGTGATCCGACAATGCAAATCACCTTTGTCCCGGTTAATCTCCTCTACAACCATTTCTACTCGTCCATCATCGAGGAGAATTTTTGCGCCAACTGGGACTTCTTCGGCTAAATAATCGTAGGTGACGCAGCTAATTTCTTGAGTACCTACAACTGGACGATTTGTCAAGGTGAAGCGATCGCCTTTTGCCAAAACTATAGACCCGTTGTCAAACTTCCCCAAGCGAATTTTTGGGCCCTGCAAGTCTTGAAGAATAGCCACTGGCTGATTTAATTCAAAAGCGGTTTGCCGAATTAAGCGAATACTACGCTGATGGTCGGCATGAGTTCCGTGGGAGAAGTTTAGCCGCAGCGTCGTGGCTCCCGCTTCAATAATTGCCTTGAGCATTTCAGGACTGCTAGTGGCGGGGCCAATAGTAGCGACAATTTTTGTCCGGCGCAGAGAATCTCTTAATTGCATAGGGGCTGAAGTTAGGGAGCTATCTGGGAAGTCATCGTAACTTAAGTGGCATCTCCTTTTCAGTCACTGCTATATCAATAAGATATAAACAGTTAGAGAGGGTTTATGGGAGAGTGGGGGCTGTGGGATAGACTAGATATAGTACATCAATCTTGTATCCATCCTCCCAACGAAAGAGTTTATCCCATCAACTTTTTGCCAATTGTCATACCCCACTTATCAGTAAAGATTAGTTCTTGTCTGGAATCATAGCGTTATTCATCTACTGATATGCAAAGCTGTGGATAAATATTGCTATACAAAAAGTTACAAAACTTTATTGTTCCCTAATATTTATCGTATATTCGTAATGTTTGATTAAGAAGGAGTCAATGTTAGAAATGATCACATCGGAGGCACAAAAGCCACTGACAATCCCACCCAAGGAATTTTTAGCGCCTCCTGGTGATTTTAATCCCACGCTACTGCTCTTTTTGGTAGCTGTAGCAATGCTGGTGTTATCTAACTTTGGTTACTGGCTTTGGGAATGGCCGCACTGGCTGTGCTTTAGCGTTAACACCCTTGCCTTGCATTGTGCTGGAACTGTAATTCATGATGCCTGTCACCAATCAGCCCATCGCAACCGGGTGATGAATGCGATGTTAGGGCATGGCAGTGCGTTGATGCTAGCTTTTGCTTTTCCAGTATTTACGCGGGTGCATTTACAGCATCATGGTCATGTCAACCATCCTAAAGACGACCCAGATCATTATGTCTCTACTGGTGGCCCGTTATGGTTGATTGCAGTGCGATTTTTGTACCATGAGGTATTCTTCTTTCAACGGCGACTGTGGCGTAAATATGAGCTATGGGAATGGTTCATCAGCCGCTTAATTGTTGGTGTAATTGTTTATATCTCAGTGCAGTACAACTTTTTGGGTTACATTCTGAATTTTTGGTTTATACCGGCTTTTGTGGTGGGGATAGCGCTGGGATTATTTTTTGACTATTTGCCTCATCGTCCTTTTGCGGAGCGCGATCGCTGGAAAAATGCTCGCGTCTACCCAAACCAAGTTCTCAATATCCTGATTATGGGACAGAATTACCACTTAATTCATCATTTGTGGCCTTCGATTCCTTGGTATAATTACCAACCTGCATACTATGTTATGAAGCCCCTTTTAGATGAAAAAGGCTGTTATCAAACTTCAGGATTGTTGCAGAAAAAGGACTTTTTTGAGTTTGTTTATGACATCTTTTTAGGAATTCGGTTTCATCACCAAAAAGAATAGAGTTGTTGTATGAAGCTCACGTCAAAAATCCCCGATTTCAACAACCACACCCGGAGCGATTGTTGCTAAGACACTGCGAACACTGGGTATCAATGGAAGCAAATCAGGTAGGCGATTACTAGATGCCACCAGAACAACGACCGCAACTCCAGCCTGTTGCAAGTTTTGCTGATATCGTAAGTTTTGGTCTGTTGTCAGGAGAACCGTGAAACTCTCCTGGATCATCAGTTGCAACAGTTCACCATTCTTTTTGCCTGACCATCCCATTTCCACAACTGTGCGTACCTCATAATCAGTGAGTTCACGCCTTAAGGGTCGTGGAACACACTCATCAAGCAGAAGTCGCATAGGCGGTCAGCATTTCCTTTGCTAATTCTAGAGCGGCGATCGCTTGCTCACGGCTGACACTGGGAAAGTGATCTAAAAACTCATCCAGTGAGTCACCCGCTTCTAGATAATCAAGCAAGGTTTTTATCGGCACACGAGTACCAATAAAAACAGGGGTTCCTCCCAATATATTGGGGTCGCTATGAACAACACGTGATGTGGATGTCATATAGTTAGCTTGTCTGCGACAGACTACCTTCTGATTCTAGCTTTGGTTGTCTTGGAAATCTCAGTATATATTCCATTTTCTCTTTGCGGAGCGCGATCGCTGGAAAAATGCTCACGTCTACCCAAACCAAGTTCTCAATATCCTATACAATAGCGATCGCGCCCCTTTTGTTTGGCATTGTACAGTGCTTTATCGGCTGAAGCGATGAGTGTATCTGGTTTAATGTCGCAAATGGGTATGACAGAAGTAATACCCAAACTAACTGTGACGATATCCTTGACATCAGACTGTGCATGGGGAATGGACTGAGCATAAATTGCTTGCTGAATATTTTGTGTTACTTTGATTGCTCCTGCTAAATCAGTATTGGGAAGGAGTACTGAAAATTCTTCTCCTCCATAACGTGCTACTAGATCACCAGGACGATTAACTATTTGTTGCACTGTTTGCGCTATTCTGATTAGACAATAATCGCCTTCAAGATGACCATAGCAGTCGTTGTAAGATTTGAATTTATCAACATCGAATAAAATCAGTGACAGGGGTTGTTGTTCTCTTGCAAGGCGTTTCCATTCTGCTTGCAGTCGTACATTGAAACAGCGACGGTTAGCTACCTGAGTCAAACCATCTAGATTTACCAGTTGTTCTAGTTTATGATTTGCATCTTCTACTGTTTCTTTAGCAATTACTAACTCTGCTGTTCTCTCTTGTACCCGTTGTTCCAAAGTTTCCAAAGATGTTTGTAACTGAAGTGCCATGTTGTTAAACGATTTCGCCAGTTGACCTATTTCGTCTTTTGAGCTAATTTTGGCGCGGATATCTAAGTTACCTGCGGTAAATTGGAAAACTATATTCGTAAGGTAAATTATTGGTTTTGTTAGCAGTTGCCCAATAGCAAAAGCAATGATTGTCACTACTGAAGCGATAATTGCAAATAAAAACATTGCGTGACGAATTTGCTTTTCTACAGGTGCTAGGGCAATAGCAAGGGGTTGTGCAAACAACACAGACCAAGGTTTATATTTTAAACGAGCGATCGCAATCAGATTAACCCGATCGCCTGTTGCTGATAAAGAAGTAATTAAATATGGCTGTTTATTATCTAATGCTTGCTTCAGTTTTGACTCATTAGTTGCCAATTCCTTAACAGGATAATTAAGCAAACGCCCTTTCTTTTGTAATTGAGTTACAACATCCAAAGGCAGAGGCACAATTGATTTAAAAAGTAGTTTTGGTGCAGTGCTATGTGCCAAATAAATGTTATTTTCATCTAAAAGAATAGCAAAAGATTTTGCCCCAGCCCGTTCAGTTTGTCGAGTTACTAACTGCTGAATAACAGTAGCATTATATGAAACACGCAATACACCTAATATATCTCCCTTGGAATTCCGAACCGGACTGCTAAAAAAGAGAGTAACAAGGTCAGGAATGTTTGGCGATCGCATCATGCTAGAAACAAAGGATAACCCAGTTTCTAGTGGTTTTTTGAAATAATTGTGAACCGATTCATCTTTGCCAATGTTCGATGTCTGTGTATCCAATACATTTTTACCGTTTAAGTCGAGCAAAGAGTATGAGAGAATATTGAGCATGTCTTTGCGACTGAGACGGATTAATGTTTCTATTGCCAATTGCATTTCGGGGCTGTCATCTCGCTGTTTTGGATTTAGGCTGAGATAGCGTGCCAAACCTGGTAGAATCGCCTCTACGCGCACGGCATTGAGATTTCCATCAATAAAGGCATCTATTCTGTTAGTGGTTTCCTTAGCCGCCGCAGATAGGGCTTGTCGGGCGTTGTCAGTTAGTGCTTTTTCAGTTGTCTGTTTGTTGATAAATGCCAATAACAGCAAAGGAATCAAAGCAACAATCAGAAACGAGGCGATCAACTTTGTCCGAATGCTGCCCAAAAAAGTCTGCTGCATGGCTTTAAACTAGAAGGGAGGGTTCAAGAAGGAAGAATTGAACAAACTTTCTAGCTCAGGAATGCGCGTCACGTTTCCAGAGCGAATAAAAAAGTCTGCATATATCTTGGCAGTTTTGTAGATGGAATTAGGGTTGCTAGATTGAAACAATTTTTGATTTTCAGCTAAATCAGTTAGGTTTACTCCCTCCAGAGAGAGTGTATTGCTAGGAATTTTTAAGGCTTTGCTGACGATCGCGTTTCCTTCTTGAACATTTGCTTTCCAGTAGATCGCAGCTTGCAGCCATCCTCGCACAAATGCACGAACATCTTCGGGGCGATCGCGGATTGTATCATTGCGAAAGATAATCATATCTAAAATCAAGCCAGGGGTTTGTTTGCTGGTAAATAGGATATGTCCCCCTGATTTAATAGCTTCAGAAAGATGGGGTTGCCAAGTGTGTCCGGCTTGAATAACATTATTTTTCAGGCCTTGAGGAATTTCTAAAGCCTCTAATTTAACCAATTTCACATCATCGCTGGTGAAGTTGGAACTTTTCAACATCTCAGTCACGAAAAGTTCGCTAAAACCGCCTAGATTTGCACCTAGCTTTTTCCCTTGCAAGTCAGCGACAGTTTTTATTTGTGGTTGGGCGACTACTACATCTGCTCCTGTTGATTCATCTATAACCAGCACGCCTTGTATATCAGGATTTGTGGCACTCAAGATAATAAAACTTCCCAAGGACGCTGTAATACCATCATACTTACCCGCACTGAAATTTGCTCTTTCCAATTGGGTGTATCGTTTATAAGTTAGTTCAACATCTACACCTTGGGCTTTGAAGAATCCTTTTTCTTGAGCAATGATGCCTGGATACTCTCCAATAAAAGATGCAAATTGCACTTTCAAGGGAGGGCGTTTGAATTCGGTCGGTGATAAAGTATGACAAGCAAATAGCAAACAGGTGGTAATGAGAAAAATACTAATGTATCTGAGTAGATTAAACAAAGTTAGCTTGCTGAACAGATACTTTAATATAGAAGCAAATACAACATCTTGTTATGGAAGCTTTAAGCTTTGCATTTGGGAGGAGTCAGCTATTCACACAGAACGCCAATTTTCGATTTGCAAGTTAGGTACTCTTTGAAATTCTCGGACATTAGATGTCACCACAATATGATTATTGATTACTGCGCTGGCTGCTATAAGTACATCATAAGCACCAATAGGTGAACCAGCTAATTTAAGAAAGCTTCTGATGTAGGCTGCTTGTTCTGCTTCTTTTGAATCAAAAGGTAAAATTGTAATTGAACTTAATAATATTTCAATAATTGATTGGATTTTAACAGCGCGTTGTGGGTTTATAGCTAATCCATATTTCACCTCCATAACTGTTAGAGATGAAACAAAAATTTCAGTAGGAGAGATTAACTTTATTCGCTTGAGGGTGTTTTCTTCTCCTTTGACAAAATCACTAATTACGCAAGTATCCAGTAGATAACCCATAGATAATTAAAATTCTATTTCGTTCGGTGGTATTAGTTCCTCTCGATATGATTCAAAGATAATACTTTCTTTTATACCTGAATATTGCATGATTATTTCTGGCCATTGGCTGGGTTTAGTTTCTAGGAAGGTGACAAATACTAAACTTTCAGTGATACCTTCTGGTGTTTCAGCTAATTCAATTTTGCCGTTTTTATAAATTCCTTGAATTGTTTTTAACATATAGCTTACCTCCTACATAAATTTTAATCTATAGGACTCATATTTGATTGTTTAAAAAATTCAGTATAACTCAAAGAGGCTTCTTGACGGTTGCCTATTGCCTTACTAGGCAAATAATTTCATAAATGAAATCGGATCGCTATATAAAAATAACCTCCCAAAGCGATCGCCAACTGATATCCTTAAGTCTATCAGGCTCTCAGTTTCAACCAAGCATCTCAATCACATCGGCATCCAATGAGATTGTTACATTGTCGCATTGGGTTTGACTGCAATTGTCCAATACTGAAACGTTTCACCTCCAATCTGGTCACTATCTTCATGGTATATTTGCCGCAAACATTCGTAAAATGCTTGGGCTTCATTCTCTAATCCAAATGTCATTAAGCACTTTAATATGCGAGTGATACGAAGATAATTGTGGTCAAACATACAGACCCATTCGCGTTTACGATTCGGATAGTCTTCTGACTGGCTGACAACTATGTTTCCGTCATTATTTTCGTGGCGTTGCAACCCATAAAACTGAAGCATAACTGTCAAGGAGCGCAGCAAATTTTGGCGTATGTGTAGGTTGCTTTGAAATGCTTGAATTACATTCTCATCAATGATAGGTGCATTAGGATTGAATGCACTTGGCTCAGGCAAAGGAAACAACCACTGAATGTAATCGTGGGCACACTCTAATTCTTCAAAATTCCAAGTCCAAATATCTTGAATCATGCGACCTTCTGAATCTCTTTGCTCCCCTAAATAGAACGGAACAAGCATTGCAGTGAGTTGTTTTTCATGATTCATTGCAAACTACCTTCAAAAATTAACATCAGTAGCTAATTTTGTAGTTTTTTACTGAATTTTCTTAAATAATTTACACTTTTGACTTCACTGCTGACTGTGATGCTTGTAAAGTCTGGGGCAAACTCCAGTCGGGACGCAAGCTGGCGGCGTTGCGTAAATAAATATGATGAACCGAGGCGGAGGCTGGCAGATAGGCGTGGATTAAGAACCGAATGCAGCGCTGCAAGCTACCTTCAACGTGCATTTGCTGCACATCCAACATGGCCACATTATCCCAACCAGGACGCGCTCTGGCGATCGCAGCTGGGAAAATAGCATCCAAGTCGCGTGTCACTGAGAAAGTGACACTAATAATATCTCTGGGCTGGAATTGATTCCGGTTTTCCAGTTCATCTAATAGTTCTGTCACCACCTCTCGCATTACCTCAACAGTATTTTCTGAAGCGGTTGTTGCTCCGCGAATAGCCCGCATTTGCCAGTCCACGCCAAAATCCTCCTTAAAACATAAAAGTTAGGAGTTAGGAGTTAGGAGTTAGGAGTTAGGAGTTAAAACTCTCAACTTCTCACTCATAACTCCTAACTCATATTAGGGTCGATATAACCACAACGGTAAACCACTAGTAGACATTTCAAATTCGAGCCAATCAATACCAGCCCCAATTCCTGATGAAAACTGACGACTCCCTGGTAGAAGACGACTCAATAAGGGTTTACGTTCTTCTAGGGTATAGCAGAGAGTTTTTTCTGGATCAAGTCCGACTAGTTCTGCTGTCCAGCGGCGGGCATCTTCTTCTGTGCCCAGGCGGTCTACAACACCCAACTCTAGGGCTTGCTGTCCAGTAAAAATCCGGCCATCGGCGAAACTTTTCACAGCTTCTACTGTTAAAGAACGGCCATCTGCTACCGTTTGGACAAACTGCTGATAACTTGTGTCAATCAACTCTTGCAGGATGTTTTCTTCTGGTTGAGTCAGTTGCCGATCGAAAGACAATATGTCTTTGTAAGGCCCAGACTTAATTACCTTGAAGGAAACACCGATTTTTTCTAGCAAGCGTTCCAAGTTATTTCCACGCAGAATCACACCGATACTACCCGTAATCGTACCTGGATTAGCTACTATGTATTCGGCTCCCACGCCGATGTAGACTCCTCCAGATGCCGAGATATTCCCAAAGCTAGCGACGATTTTGATTTTTTCGCGCAAACGCTTCAGGGCGCTGTAGATTTCTTGGGAATCTCCGACTGTACCGCCAGGGCTATCGATCCGGAGCAATAATGCCGGAAACTTTTTTTCTTCTACAGTTTTCAGGGCTTCTAGGACGCGTTTGCGAGTAGCACCGGCGATCGCACCAGTAATTTCAATCCGCGCAATTTGTTTTCTAAACTTGGGCTTAAACGGCCAAATCATGAGCTGTCAACATACCTCGTAATAAATTCAATATAAGATGCCCAACGGTCAGACGCCCTGTTTTTCTCTGTTAAGAAACATGAGCAGGGATTGTGTTCATCATAATTTTAAGGAAATTTTTATATTTTTCAGTGAGTTTTATTTTGATATTCTCGATGAATGCTAATCAAGTCCTTAAAGATTGTAGCTAACACAAAATGCTAAACTCTAGTTTAGCGTCCAACGTGATGAATTAGTACAGACTATTTTAGCTTTTTTGCGGAATTCAAAATTTCAAAACCCTTGGTATTATAACTTTTGAAATTTTTGAAAATTAATTTACTACGGTCAAACACCCATACTAGTTGTTAGTAATTAATAACTAATAACTAATGATTAATAAATATTTCATCAATAAATTTGGCACTCAATTTAATTCATAAAATTTCACTCAGCAACACTAATCTCTATTTAGGTTAAGACCAGTAGTACTTTCACTGTTGGAAATATCACTTTTTCCTATCTTCTACAGCCCATGAGCGCTTTAAAAAGCTATTTTCACTATTTCTTAATCTATTCGTAATATTTGATACCGATAATAAACGTACATATCAAACAGTGCGCCGACAAAAGTACAGGTCAAGCTAATTACAACTAATCCGCGTAGGGGAGTTCCACTGCCAAAGGTGGCAAGAAAATGCATAATCTCAGTAGCGATCGCCTCTGTTAACTCTTGTAAGCCAGGGAAGTGACCGATGAGCGATAGAAACAGCAATCCACCGCCAACGAAGAACATGGGAGCGACAAAACTAAAAATGATCGTCAGTAGTAGAGAGCGGAGAAAGTTAGTGAAAATAGTCATTTAAGACAAACTCCGTGAGTAGAGATGACAAGAGCTAGATAGCGGTTTGTCAATTTCTACAATACGTGCGATCGCTCCGAAGCAGACAATCTGTCAAGAATCTTAAGTTTTCATTAAAAGAAGCGGCTACCAGTTACAGCACATGCTGGGGATATAAAAAATGACTGAAATCTGAAAAAACCTTGCAAAATCAAGATTCTAGCCAAGGTTAGCACCTATTTATTGCTTTGTAGCACGTTTAATAACAACTTTATTTTCTGAGAGCATCTTTAATCTAAGTTAATGTTTCGCCTTATCCAGGGAGTGGTGAAGAAGCAGGGGAGTAGGGGAGCAAGGGAGCAAGGGAGCAGGGAGCAAGGGAGCAAGGGAGAAGAATTTTCCCCTCTGCCCCTCTGCCCCATTCCCCATTCCCCATTCCCCATTCCCCATTCCCCATTCCCCATTCCCCATGACTTCCGCTATTCTTAAGGCAGTTACCGAGTTAGCTACAGAACATTGAACCAGACTACATCCAAATCCAGTTTAGGGGAATGGAGTCAGCGGCTGCTGGCGGCGATTTTTCTGGGTGGGCAAGTACTAGTTCACCTATTGAGGGGCAAAATCCATCGGCGCAACACCTTAGAACAAATGGCAGCAGTTGGGCCAGATTCCCTATTTATTGCCCTGTTGACGGCTATTTTCGTTGGCGCTGTGTTTACCATTCAGGTGGCACGGGAATTTATCAACTTTGGTGCAGGAAACATTATCGGCGGAGTGCTTTCTGTAGCGTTGACACGAGAACTCGCTCCTGTGTTGACAGCAGTGGTTTTGGCGGGACGAGTCGGTTCTGCCTTTGCAGCAGAAATTGGTACCATGCGAGTCTCAGAACAAATCGATGCCATGTTGATGTTAAGAACAGATCCAATCGATTACCTGGTTATCCCCCGCGTTCTTGCTTGCTGTTTAATGCTACCAATTTTAACCCTCCTGTCTTTGGTAACAGGGATGTTCGGAGGATTAATAATTGCGACAAATATCTACAACCTGTCTGATACGGTATTTTTAGACTCAGCCCGTAGCTTTCTTGGAATCTGGGATATTTTTAGCGCCATGATTAAGGCGTGTTGCTTTGGCATTTTAATCGCCGTAATCGGTTGCAGCTGGGGGTTGACAACAACAGGAGGTGCCAAAGGTGTAGGACAGTCAACTACAACTGCTGTTGTGACTGCCTTGTTAATTATATTTGTTAGCAACTTTTTTCTTTCTTGGTTAATGTTTCAGGGGACTGGCAGTGCATTCTTAGGCTTATAAAACTAATCAGTTAGGAGTTAAGAGTTATTAGTTAAAACTCCTCATTCCTAACTCCTGCCTCCTGCCTCCTAAAATAGGATAGATGCCTCCTACTAAATAAAGCAGGATTTAAGACTGTGACCAGTTCATTCGCTCCTAGCTCCACATCAACTGTGGAACTCAAGCCTAGTTACAATATACCGATAGTCTTGGTGATTGCCGCTATTCCACTACTGTTGGTACAACCGTGGGTAGGCTTAGTTTTCACACTGTTTGGTTTGTTTCTCATGTTTCAGGCGTTAACGCTGCGTTTGCAATTTACCGTCACCAATTTAGATATTTACAGAGGCGAAAAATTAATTCGGCGGTTTCCCTACCAGGAATGGCAAAACTGGCGGATCTTCTGGAATGGAGTCCCCATTCTGTTTTACTTTAAAGAAATTAAAAGTATTCACTTTTTGCCGATTTTATTTGATCCCAACACCCTGAAAAGTTGTTTAGAACAACGTTGTCCGCGTATTTAGTGCTGAGTACCATCTGTGCTGAGTCGTTTTGCTCTAAACTCATAACTCAGCACTCATCACTCAGGACTTTTATGGCAGGTCAATTGTAATATTTCTGAAAGCTATTTATTCGCGTCATAGGAATTACACTATTGTTTATGAACCCAGAGGCATCTCAAACCCCAGAACCAATTGATGAGCGGTTGGCAGAAAAACAAGAAGAGAACAAGGCAGTTGAAAATCCAGTAAATCCATCTGTTGAGTCAGTGTTAGAAACAGGAGCCATTAGCTCCTCAGAGGACTACACAACTTCTGAGCCAATTATTTCCAATGCAGAAGTGGTAGATTCTACAGTAGAGCTAACAGAAAATTCAAATGGCGAGTTTGTAGCGCAGTTAGAAGCGGAAAATGTCGTACTGGGGTCTGAAATAGGATCAGGAAATCAATCATTATATGCCGAAGCAGAGCAGCGAGTGGCAGAGTTGCAGAGCGCTGAAGCTGCTCTCAAAGAAGAAATAGCCAAGCTGCAAGCTTCTTACGAAAGCCTTAAGGCACAGGTGAGTGAAACTCAAACCTCACTGGGACGACTTGTACAAGAGTCGCTGTTGCAGTTAGAACAACGCAAACAAACCCTGCAAATTTCTGTAGAACAACTAGAACGCCGTCAAGAACGTATCCGCAACGAGATGCGAACCACTTTTGCTGGTACATCCCAAGACTTGGCAATTCGGGTGCAGGGTTTTAAAGACTATCTCACGGGTAGCTTACAGGATTTAGCCGTTGCCGCCGAGCAGTTGCAACTGACGCCAAGTGTGGTGGAACGAGAAAAACCACCCGTAAAAGAGGCAAAACCAGTTGAAGCTCAACCTGGAATACCCCAATTTGCCCAACAGCAATTTCAAGATACTACAAAGCAAATTCGCCGCCTAATTGACCAATACCGCAATAAACCGGATTATTACGGCCCACCGTGGCAACTACGCCGTACTTTTGAACCAATCCACGCTGAACGAGTTTCTAACTGGTTTTTTACCCAAGGGGGACGGGGTGGTTTGCGGACAATGGGTAGCCGCTTGCAGAATATCCTAATTGCTTCATCTGCGATTTCGATATTACACAAGCTGTATGGCGATCGCGTCCGTACTTTAGTCTTAGCTAATACACCGGAGCGATTAGGTGAATGGCGGCGCGGCTTACAAGACTGTCTGGGAATTGGTCGCCCAGATTTCGGCCCAGACCGGGGTGTGGTATTATTCGAGGCATCAGATGCTCTCGCTCAAAAAGCAGACAGATTGACGAAAGCCAATCAAATTCCCTTAATTATCATTGATGATTCAGAGGAACAAATCAGTTTGTCATTGCTGCAATTTCCCTTGTGGTTAGCATTTGCCCCTGACCCCAAAACAGTGAGAAACTATGATGATGACTTTTAATTGGTCATTTGTCATTTGTCATTGGTCATTCGGTATTGTGCAAAACAGTTCTGTTAGGGGTAGCGGGGCGTTGAGCCAGTTCCTAGTTCCTAGTTCTGGGTAAAAAGTGAGATTCAGCACTCAGCACTCCTGAGAGTCGTTAGTCATTGGTCAAGAGTAATACCTCTTGACTTTCTTAAATTTTGAATTTTGAATTTTATTATGGCTATTTGGTTAACTCTATGCGGGACAATTGTAGTCATAGCTTACCTGCTGGGTTCTTTTCCCACTGGCTACATTGCTGTGAAGCAGTTAAAAGGTATTGATATTCGGGAAGTTGGTTCAGGTTCCACTGGCGCAACTAATGTATTAAGAACCTTGGGAAAAGGGCCAGGAGCATTCGTTTTAGTACTTGATTCTTTGAAGGGAGTATTAGCGATCGCTCTAGTATACTGGTTGTTCAATTTTGCCTCTAGTCAAAATTATATCCCCCCAACGGTAGATGTAAATCTGTGGCAACCGTGGATAGTAACTTTAGTTGGGTTAGCTGCCATCCTGGGGCATAGTAAATCAATTTTTTTGGGCTTTACTGGTGGTAAATCTGTTGCTATTAGCTTAGGGATTTTATTAGCAATGAGTTGGCAGGTAGGTTTAGCAACAGCGGGTGTGTTTGCCGTCGTTGTCGCTATATCAAGGATTGTCTCTTTGAGTTCAATTGTAGGTGCGATCGCAGTTTCCATTCTCATGGTACTTTTGCATCAACCCTTACCCTATATTCTGTTTGGAATTGCCGGTGGACTATATGTGATTTTGCGCCATCGCACTAATATCGAACGGCTGCTTGCTGGTACTGAGCCAAAAATTGGGCAAAATGTAGCGACAGAACCAGAACAAACTGTATGATTGTCCAACCACAAATAGATATGTTTTTACCCCTGTGCTTTATCCGGGGGTTTAGTTTACGAATTAACTTTGCCTTTAATTAAACGGTGGAAAAGGCGGCAAGGCCACAAAAAAGCTCCACAAATACTTACTGAGGCGATGGCGGCCACAACTCGCCAACTCGAACTAGACCCAGTGGTAGACTCTGAAGGTTGAGCTTGTGTGCTTTTAGCTAGTTCTGGCATTGAATGAGATAGCTGACTGGCTGTACTCACCCCTTCAATCGCTGCTCCAATTAGATAAGCTACTAGGGCAATTACTAGCCAGTGATTCATAATATTGCACTGTTTGAACTTTGAGCGTATGCTTGGCAGTGAGCAATCACTTGATTTCTCGTACTAATGATTGCCGCCTTGCCCTAAAGATAATCGACCTTCAGCCGTATCGCGAATTAGGGGCAGTTTAGATTTTATATAAGTATTGAGGGTGCCATCTGCCTGAGCATCAAGCCCCTGTTTAGCTTTCAACTGCTGGAGTAGCAATTGTACTAAAGCAGCATCGTCAAATTGGAGCAGAGTGCTAACCTGGGTAGACTCGATTACAGCCCAAAGCTGTTGCATCATTTTTGCAGTTACCATGAGTCTGTAACCTCTTAAGCTTTTCTTTATATTCACACAAATTTGAGATTTGTGGTTAGTTTTTATCTGAAGATTTATAAAGTATAGAAGCTGGAAACGCCTGAGTAAGCCAGTATGGTTAAGTTATGGCGTTTTTTAATTGATTGAACTAGGGACTGGGGATTGGGGATTGGGGATTGGGAAGATTTGAATGAGGATTCAGATCCCAACCAAATCTTAATACTTCTCTATGAGATACTTTAAAAGAATTTCTTCCCCAATCCCGGAGCGCACATTCTTAAGAGACTTCGGCGCTGCAAGTCGGAGAATTCTGAGTATGGCCTGTTGAAATACAACAATCACTACTCCCTGGAAAAGCTCTAATGCAGACATAGATAGGCATCAGCGCTTTTTGTAGAGGGGAAACTTTAGTGGTTGCATTGAGTAATTTTGCCAGAAGTTTATAAGGAAGGCAGGCTGAAAACCCTTGAGGAACAGGCGCACCGCGCCGTATTCCGTACTTCAGGCTGCGTGATGAAAGCCGCCAGAAGGCGTTTACGCCTTCGTGACGCAATATTTTCTAATCATTTCTTCCAAATATTCGCTAGCGCTAACATTATTTTTTGCTGCTAACTCTTGCACAGAATGCCAAGCTGTATCTGTGAGCATGACACCTCTTTTCTTTTTTGGTTCATCATACAAAACTGGTGTATTCTTAACTCTTTTTTGGCCTTTAGCTGTTGACATATTTAGAACATTCACCCATGCTAAGTATAGTATAGGCAAAACAAAGGGGTGAGTCAAGTTGCTAGTTATAGAGTATAAAGTTAAAGCCAAACAACTACAATATTTAGCAATTGAGGAAGCTATCAAAACTACTCAATTCATTAGAAATAAGTGTTTGAGATATTGGATGGACGCGCCAAAAGAAGCGAAAATTGATAGGTTTGCTTTGAACAAGTATTCAACAGAACTACGCAACGAATTTAAATTTGTGGCTAACTTAAACTCTATGGCTGTACAATCATCAGCCGAGAGAGCATGGTTAGCGATATCAAGAAGCTAATCCAAAGTTTTTGAGGAAAGCCGAGAAATCCGTTAAACACTCTCAAAGACGTATTTACAAAAAGAAAAAGGGTTCATCAGGACGTAAAAAAGCTAGAGGTATATTTGCCAGAAAGCACTTGAGAATAAATAGGCAACGGAATGAACACGCAAAGAGAATTGCGCGTAACGTGTGCAAGTCTAACGACTTAGTAGCCTATGAAAACCTACAAGTGCGTAATCTACTCAGAAACCATTGTTTGGCTAAGTCAATTGCTGACGCTAGCTGGTATTTGTTTAGGCAATGGATTGAGTATTTTGCTGGTAAATTTGGCAAGCTAGCGGTTGCTGTAGCACCACATTACACATCACAAAAGTGCAGTAATTGTGGTGTGATTGTAAAAAAGTCTCTATCAACTCGCACCCATGTCTGTAACTGTGGATGTAGTTTGCATAGGGATGAAAATGCAGCGATTAATATTTTGAATCTTGCAAAAGCTAGGACGGGGCACGTCCAAAGTAACGCTAGGGGACTAGTAACCTCTACTCTGCTTGGTGAAAACCTGGTAGAGCAAGTAACTAGGTTGAGCCTAGAATCCCTTCGGCTTTAGCCAGGGGAGTGTCAATGTGAACCTCTTATACAAGAAGTTTCTTGACCAGAAGAATCGGGAAAAACTGCTAAAGTATGATATCCAGGGCTATCTGTTCCATATATCACTCGAAAAGTATACAACTTGTTTTTACCTTGCCCTTCGGTAATAACTGTTAAAAGTGTATTGCTAGTATTTGGAAGTCCTGGAATGTTGAGTTTCTTAATTCGTCTGAGTTGAATTACATTCGCTGCGGAGTTTTTACAATCTCCAGCACTAGTATTAGGTTTTGGGCCAAATTGCATACATACCGGCCCATCAAAATCCATAGTTACCTGTGATGGATCGTTTAACCAAACTTTTTTAATCACTTCTCCAGCTGTAATAAAGCTTAAGTTTGTTCCTTGCTGATACGAAACATCAATCGTCGGTATTACTCCCCCTAAGCCTTGTGCTTGGCAGGAAAATATGGAACGCAGAACGGCGTTGTTAGCCACAGCGCGACCTACCACTAAGAACATAGCAACCGAGAAAGTGAAGGAAGCTATCGGTAGGAAATAAGAAGAACGTTCTGGGGTATTTCCTGACAATTTAGTATTCTTTTTCATGGTTGCAAATATCCAAAATTGGTATCAATCCTACCTGCTAAAACTGAGTTGGTTGATTAACGTATATTTCAACATTTGTGCCAGCGGGTAAAAACCAAATATTAGTTTGTTGTGACATTTGGGCGATCGCTTGTTGATTACGTTGGGCAATTTGGGGTACTACAGAGTTCAAACCACCTTCCACAATCCCGGCTGGAAGGTCGCGTCTGTTCTTAGTGACAGTAGTAAGAGTTGTGCTGCTACTGGTGTTGCCGTCAACGGTAGTTTGTGAAGTAAGTGGTTGGAGTTCAGTATCACTACGATTTATTAACTCTGCGGCTTTGCCAATACCTCCCAACACGAATAACCCTATATCCATTGAGGCTATAGACGAACTTTGACCAGGAAATTTATTTGCAATTAAAGGTTTACCTTGGGAACCGCGAAGAATAATTGTATTGTTGGGTAAGCTTCGTTCTGTAACATTGCCATCATTTTGCGAGATAACTTTGACTACGTTCATCTGCAAAAGACCTTGTTCGGAGAGGGAACGAATTTCAGCGAGTAATTCGGTGTTTGCAGGTAGAGCGATCGCACCATCTGTAGATTTTAATGGTTCTTTCAATCGGATCACAAAGACATTTTTATCTTCACCTCCCTCACCACCACCGCCTGATCTAGTAGTTTCCCCAAATATTGCTGTCGCCAACACACCTTTGGCACTACTCCCGATTGGTACAGACTTCTGTCCCTGCGGTTGCGCTTGACTGACTACAGGAGTTTCTGGTTGTGGGGTTTGCTCAGGATTGGGGTTTGGTGTCTGTTCTGTCTCTTCCTGGGGCTGCGTATTGTTTAAAGGTTCAGGAGCCGCTGCTATATTACTGGGTTGATCGGTGGCATTTACTTGACCGTAGCTACCTAACTTTGCTAGTCTTGTCCACTCTTCAAGTGGGCTTGGTGGAGGTGGTGGAGTTATATTGACTACCGGTTGAGTGGTTGGTCTCACAGCTGTCACAGCTGGTAGTTGGGGTGATACAGAAGGTTGATAAGTAGGTACTCTAACGATGCGTTCAACTGGTGCTGGCTGAGGCACGTAAGCTGTTGGTGGGGGTGTTGGAATCACTGTCTGTCTACCTCTGGAAGAAACTGACGGTTCTTGTAAGGCTACTTTAGGTGTAGTTTTGGCAATTCTCAGCTGTTGTTGAGCAGCTTTTACCATCTGTGCTTGTTCAGTCAGGGCTAATTTCGTTTTGAGAGTATCTACTTCAGCTGCTAGCTGCTGAGATATAGATTCATCAGTGGGCTGCTCACGCACTGGTGGAGAAACAATATTTTTTGGCTTTTGACTACTGCTACCCATCAGTTGGGATAAAAACACACCACCCACCAAAACGATCGCTAAGGTAGCAGCCCCTACCAAGCCTAACTTTGCAAAGGGATTAGATGAGAGTGCTTGCTTAGTTTGAACTTCTTGTGGAAGAGATAGCGACTCTGGCGGCGTTGCAGAGTCTTCTGAACCTTGGGTATCGGTAGAAGAAGATTCTTCTTCAAAGCCGACCAACCTTGACATCCGTGATTCCCAATCTAAAGATTCTACTTCTGGTTGGCGATCGTCGGTGGTGAGAGTAAATCCATTTTGGGGAGGCGTTTCGGCAGGAATTGAGTATCGAGTCATGGTAGAGCTTGGTTGGGATTTCCAGAACAATTTTTATCTTGGATTTCACAGACATTATAAATTTCTAGTCTGGCTTCACCAAGGCGATAAGCTGCGAAGTAGGACGGTAGGGCTGCATTTGGTAGTGAAGTTGCTGGTTCATCTATGGCTCTAACTAAAATTTGTTTATTAAAGGAAACTGATTTTCCCAACTTATCATAACTGCTAAAAGTTAATTGATTGGCAAGCATCTCCACTTTCCATGTCCCATCACCTATTTTTGTTGGTTGGGAAATTTTTTGGATTACTAATACATTCTCTGCTCCTCTGTTAATATTTTCAAATTGGCTATCTGGATTTAAATTAGTAAGTTCTGATTTAAGTTTTTGTTTAAAATCATCAGCTACAAGTTGGGAAGTAATTTCCCAGACTTGAGTTGGCGGCTGTTGCTGTGACCAGGTGAGCATTAAGCTCATAGTTTCACCCACAAAACGGCGAATAGCCTCTGGTTGTCGTTCTAAATTTGGTTGGGGGTCTACGGTTATAGTGCGACCATCAACAAGTTGCACTAAACTTCGAGGTGTGAGTTGCTGACTTAACTGTTGTAACATAGACCAGTGAAATATTAGTAACACCAAGGTGAATAGATGTAAACCAAGTGTTACTACTGCCAACAGTGGTAAGGGACTATTTTTCTTATTCTCTGGTTTAAGTAATTGCATTAATACTTGATTATATAAATTGAACTATCTTCAAATTAAGTAGAAATCGATTATCTGATAAAACTACCAGATGTTTGCCCAGTTCCGCATTGTTTGGATTTATCTTCGTTGAGGTTGTTGTAGTCGTCTAGCAAACATAAGTTACGAATTTCATAAATTTCTAATTTATCAGCACGTACACTATATATTGCTTTTTGCAAGTCTGTACCATTGTTGGCTTGGGGATTACCAAAATAATCTGCTGCACGTACAAGTAAATCTTTGTTAAAAGGAGTTATGAGTTTTTCACCACCAACTCGGTTTCTTTGAATTAAGTCGGCTACCATACCTACTCGCCATTTACCTGGTGCGATTTCTTTTGGTGGATAAAGTCTCTTAATTACTAATTGTGATGTCATTGCTTGGCTGGGATTTTCAGAGAAAACTTCTGGTGGTGTCATTTCTGCAACTGTGCTTAAGAAACTTTTGCGAAAGTCTTCTGAGAAGGCAAAACTAGCTACCCAACTGCTAGTACTAATCTTTTGACTACCACCTTGAGGTGTACTAATCAGAATTCCTAAATCTGATTTGGGGTTTGCGACTTCTTCAATAGTTTGTGATGGTAAGGTTCCAGACCAGCTAAACATTGATATCATCGTTTTGCTGATGAATCGGCGAATTGTTTCTGGTTCTCTTGCTAAATCATCAATATTAGCTACTGGTTGACCGTCGATTAATTGTACAAAGTTGGGAGGTTTTCTTAAACTGAGTTGGCGAATATTTAGCCCTTGTAATATAAATAAAAATAAAACTAATATATGTAAACTAAAGGTTGCGATCGCAAAAATTGTCAAAACACTTCCCGTTTTTTGTCTTTTTTCTAGTAAACGCACCATTTCATCATCTCCTCCTGCGAAAAACTTCAGCTATTATATATGATGATTTCCATATAGTCAGCAGTCAGGAAACGAGCCAAATTGAAGAAGAATTTAGAATTCAGAAGTCAGAATTCCGGAGTCAGAATCAAGACGCTATAATCCTTTTTTTGAGCGATGAATAACTCACTACAAAAATTATACCTAGCTACTTATATTCTCTCCTTTACTAAAGAAGCCGTGTTGCTGATAGCACTGAAGACAGCAAAACCGCCAGCAGCAGCCACAATTAAAGATAAAATTGGTGCTAAAATTCCCAGAAAAATAATGAACCACATCAAATCTGGATCAACATTAGCATTTTGACCTGGCCCATTGACAATAACTGCGGCAGTCAGCACAGCAATAATATTGAATGAAATCTTGGCGATTCCAATAGCTAAAAATCCAGTCAGCCATGCAAAAATTGGTTTACCAGCGACAGGGAGCAAAGAACCACCTACGGCCAGTGGGCCTAATGCTGCTATCAGCAACATAGTAGCTTCTATCAAATTCTGAAAGGCATATTGTAAGGAAACTAAAAAGTTTTTGATGCTCGTTTGGACTGTAGAACCTAACAAAGAGTTAAATGAGGTTTCTGATACAATTCCAGTGCCATATCTGATGTTATCTACCTTAGTTTGGAGTCTAACTATCCAGTTTTTATTTCCATAAGTATCTCTATATTTCTGCCAGAGAATGTTGACTTTTTCGGCAGCCTTGACAAAGCATTGACTTTGTTGTTCGCCAGTTAGTGATTGACAAGGACGAAGCAAAGAACCAGCTACTTCTTCAGCAATACTCATATTCAGTGCTTGCTGGTACATTTGCTCTGCATCTGCTGTTACCAATACTTGCTGATTCACAGTGTTTAAAAAATTTCGCACTCCCAGCGTCAGATTAGAAAGTATACTTCCATTGCCTGAATTACTTAAGAGTACTACCACAATAAAAGGCCAAATTAAAGCTGATATGGGACGAGTATATTCGTAGGATATTAAGTCTCTGAGGAATTGTATCATAAAAAATAACAGGGTTCCTACTGCGAAAAAAATACCCAGATTTGTCAGCGCTCCATACAAATTATTGCTGGTGTTATTTTGTAATAAATCCAGCCATTGTTTATCCCAACCTTCGGCAACACTTTGGGAAGTTGCGGTACCACTATCGAGAATCTGGTCAATGCCTACTTGGGCAAAAATTAGTTGGATAGCAAGTTGCATTTTGAGTTGATGGGCTGTTTTTTAGATTTCCTATTTAAGGATTTTAACAATCTATGGAACAATGAGAGTTTCTTATCCTCAAATCTACTTGTTAACTTTTCTGCCAAACAAATCTAGTTGAGAAGTTGCTCGCAAAAGTCGTGAGGCTTCTGTAGCTGTTTCTACTCTTCTAGCGCGATTCGCCTCTTCTGTCTGTTGAGAAATGTTTGCCAAATTCAAGTTAGAATATTGTAAAGACTGATTAGTTTGTAATGACTGAGCAAATGTTTCAGCGACAATTTTAGATTGTTCTTGTTGGATTTTAATGGTTTCTTGGTTAGTAGTTAGCAATGCTAATACCCCCTGACCTAACAAGTTATCAGCAAGACTTATTACTTGTTTAACTGTTCTGTCAATCTGAGTACTTTCCAGTTGATTCTTAAAGCTATCAATCTGGTTAGTAGCATCATTTGATCCAGCAATATCTTGCAGACTTCTTTCTGTATTTTCTAACTTAGTTTTTGTCCGAATTTGTCCATTTTCACCGAGGACACCTACTGCTACTCCACGGGTAATTACACGATTGAGTTCATTACTAACTAAATTTCCCCGCACTGCTGAATTATTCTCAAAGCGGTTTGATCTAGAGTCTGAATTAGAAGAGTATAAAATCAAATTATCACGAACATTTTTCCCCGCAGCGACAGGGTTAGGTATGTTCAATTCTCCTTTAGAATTACTCAGAGCATTTTGACTCTGTATTTCTACAGGCTTTAAATTTTCGCTCAGATTATATTGAAGGTAGTTTTGCAAATCTGTGGAATATGATTGAAAATCAGTCCAAACCTGACCTAATCCACCTGTTTGAATTTGTGCCATTCCTGGTAGTATTGCCAGGGATAGTAAGGTGAAAGTAAAAATGGTAGTTTTTTTCATACATTTGTGCCTGAAAAAGGTAGACGACATGATGTAGTGAGTCACAGAATTTTGGATTTTGGATTTTGGATTTTGGATTGTTTTTTTAGTTCAAGCAAGACTGCTATGCCTCCTATAAAATCTAAATTCCTCAGCCTGTTCCTTGCAGTCAATCTAAAATCTAAAATTTAAAATCCAGAATTGTTGAACTCACTGTTAACTGTTTACAAAACCCGATTAACTACTACGTAGATTCGCGACTAACTGACGTGCAAATGCAGAAATTGCTTCATATTTATCACTGTGAAGTTGCATCATTTGGCTACGTGCAGTTTGTTCATAGGGGTTATTCGCAACTGCTGCCAATTGTTCATAACCTGGATAGTAACGGCAGAATGTATAACTACCGTTATCATCTAATAGCCATTGGCTATAAACGCCTTCTTTGCGGGGAAAAAAGCTTTCTGAGGCATTGCGAGAAATAACTTGGCGGGGATATTTCAAGATGTCTGCAAAACTATCCACTGCAACTGGTTGAATGCGTCCAATCAATCGTGTTGTCAGGTTTTGCAAAATTTTAGATGCAGCTTTAGATCTAGCAATGGTGTCAGGATCTTGTCCTGATAAGATCACTCTGATACCAGCTTTAGCGCCGTTCGCACAAATTCTACCAACTAAGTCAGAAATTTGCTCGAATTCAAATAAAATTGGTGCTTCGTCGATAAAGAATATGGAAGCTGGACTACCTAATGCGCGTCGGAGTGCGGCTGAATAGGCACTTAAGGATAGTACGGCTGCATCTTCACTATCTGATAGGTTTCTGAGAGCAAAAACTAAAAGTTGGGCATCGGTAGGAAAGCTGGATGGTGCAGAAATGGCTTGTCCTACGCGGCTAGAAAGCCAAAAGCGCAAGCGCAACTGAATTTGACTGAGGGCGTCTTCTACTCTGCCAGTTAAAGAACTTAGCTGCAAGTGTTCTGGTGAGCAGAAAGAGAGAAAATCTTTTAAAGTGGGGGTTTTCTGCCAAGCAAGTGTGCCAAATCCCGCCGCCATCGCCTGTCGATATCGCTCTTTGATGCCCTCATCTCTAAAGAAGGCTTCTAAAGCGAGGTTGAGTAGCGATCGCACGGTTTGCGATAAAATTTGACTTTCAGTGGATGATCCTAAAACCATTGTCATTAACGCTGATTCTAGGAAGGCGGTATAATCGTTGAAGCGATCGCGCTGTTGTTCTAGTTCTAGCGATCGCAAATCTGGCTGTTCAAATAAGTTATTCGATTGTTTGGAGATATCAAAGTACGCCCCATTCCCCTCCATAAACTCTGTGTAGTCAGTGAATGTAGATGTCCCATCAGGTTTAGGGAAATCTAACGCCACAACCGGAATCCCATGCGCCAAAGCCTGAGTTAAAATCCCTGATACCAACACAGATTTACCAGCACGAGTTGTAGCAAACAAAGCTAAATTTTTGTGTTGATTAAATAAATCTAAATGTACGGGTGTTCCGCCTTCTTCAGCAATCAACTCAAAGCCTTGTCTATCACCCCGTTTAGTTAAAACTAGAGGCATTAATCCGGGAACTTCACTGGTTAAATATAGCTGGCGACGGTTGAAGGGGGTTGCTAACAAACCTTCCCAAACTATCGGTAGAGTTTGCAGCCAAATTTTCCAGGCATATTCAGTTTCCCTAATTACCCTGGCTGGACGCTGAAAACAGTTTTCAATATATCTTGTCGCCTCATCTAATTTCTCTACAGTGGGACGATGTACTAAAATGGCGACACTCGTATAAATCGGGACTGCACCTTCATATAACTGTTCTTGCGCTGCTACCGATTTCTTCAACTTTAATTGAGCATTGACATCAATAGTTTTACTTTTTTCTTGAGCCAAAATTGTTGTCATATTTGACTGCTTCAGCACTCGTTGCAGAGTAGTTTTCACTACTGCGGGATTTGCGGCAGTCAACTCACAAAAAATTTCTGTATCTACTACTGTTTCTCTAGCTAACAGTTCCCATAAATAGCGGAGTTGGGCAGATTTATTCGGCCAACCTCCGGGTTTTTCCAGAAACGACAGTGCGCCAATATAGCGATTGTTAACATTAACCCAGCGGCGATCGGCACAAGGTACACTAGATTCCATCAGCAAAGTTGTGCCGTGGATATTTTCTAGAAGCAATTTAGTACTAGCTAAATCTGAATTAACTTGCTCATGCAATCCTTGTTCATCTAAAGTCATTAACTGGGGAATATCTATTGGCTGCGTATCATTAAACCTTTTCCAGATATCCCCCCAGAGTTCATTGGCAGTCAAAGGCTTGACATCCAATCCCATTTTGTTAGATAAGATTTGTTCCCAGCGGAGAAAACCTTGATTGTAAGCATTTGTGATCAGAGTTTCAATGCGTTGGTTTTCTACTTCTGAGAGATCACCTTTGAATTTTAACCACCATGATTCAGCTTTGACTAAAAGCTTTTCTATCCAATCATCTGCATGTTGCGAGTTGGATTCAATGGTGTAAGTGACATAAATTCGTAAAAATTTGGGCTTACGAATACCAGAAATAGTCAGTTCTTTGACTCTGGCTCTCTCCGCCATCAACAAATATTTGATATCTCGTGATGGCGAATTTCTGATTAGGGTTGCTAATTCTTTTTGACGCTCTTTGTCTGAACTAAAAGAACCCAAGTGTAGGGTCATCCTTTCACCAGTAGGGATGTCTTTTAACCCAGCTTCAATGTTATTAAAAAGTGTATCTATTTGTTCAGGTCTTAAGGTGGTATGAATTCCCTTACAATCAAAACCAAAAACAAAGCAGAACCGATCTTTTTGAGTGCCTTTTGTCAAAAGGTAAGCGCCAATATCGCGTCCATTCATTGCGACACGCAGCATTGTCGCCAAGTGCAAGGCATCTTCAAATGGTGTTAATCTACTTTCACTTCCGGCGACGCCGACGCTTTGTTTTCCGATTTTTTGCTTCATGGTTAACTTCCAGTAAGCTCTGATAACGAGCAAAGCCTCTTGTCCAAGCGGGAACACCAATAAATTTACTTAAAAAACTCCAACTCCTACCACCAGTTAAAATCCACCAAGTTCCTATTCCCCAACCAGTCATTAGTATTGTCCACAACCATTTTTGAAATTCTTCTTGGAAAAGTCCTCCAAAAATTCCATTGATCATAAAATAGGAGGCTAAGGCAATTACTGTCCAAGGAAGAATTTGATCGGCAGGAATTGGCCCTAATGAAGGTTGGCTTCCTAGAACCTGGTTGACTGGACGAAATTCTTGTTCCCGCTCTTGAGACATTTGAAATATCTGAATTATTTATTGCACTTGTGGGCCAATTACAAAGCGTGTGAGTACATCAGCAATGGTAACAGCAACAACGACTAATAGTGGAGTTCTGGCAATACTTTGCCAATCTTCATCTTTACGCACTGCGTTAATCACACCAACCAGAGAAATTGCAATATAGAGTAAGTAAATTGCCCGCAACACATTAAATATCAAACTGATTGCTGTCTCGCTACCACCACCATTTGTTGCTGCACCACCTAAGTTTCTTTTGAAAAACTTTTCAGCTTCCCCAAAAAACTGGGCTTGTGCAGGGGTTGCGAAACAGTCTAACCAAAATAAACTGAAGATAATGGCTGCTGCTAAAATTTGTAATGATATTAGCGATCGCCTCGGTAAATTCACCTGCTGCCCAATTTGCTGGGTAATGACTGCAATTAAACTACCAACTAGTAAACAAAAGAGCAGGATAGGACTTTTTAGGCTGATAACGCTCACAAGTACAGCACAAGCAATCAAAAAAGGTACAGATTCAACCAGAATAATCAGGCCGGATTTCAGTCCCCGTGTTAACTTATGAGATCCTTTGACCGCATTACCAGTTAAAGCTTTGAAAAAGTTTCTCTCATGAGAACTTTGTCTAGACATTTGCTAATTTTCCTATGGTGTACTATGTGTGTTAGGTGTCTAAAATTTTACAGCTAATCACAATCTAACATGGTTGAACATTCATTTTTAAGGAAATTATGAAGTTCGCAGTAAAGTTCTATATTATATACAAACTATTACTAAGTTAAGTTAATAATATGTTAATTTTTATTTAAAAAATAAGGATATATGTTTTGAACTTCTACAATTTTTCTACACGCAGGATTTTGCCTTAATTAGAGGTTGGGAATGGGGTTGAAATGCGAAATAATTTTTGGGCACATACTAAAATATCAGTTTTGTATTTCACCTTTAGAGACTGTGTAGGCAATATATGGCAAGATTTCTAGTACTATTTTTTACACAATTCTTACTTAAGCAGTTAAATTGAATACTTGCCAAATTTTATCCGACGAGCAGTAGATCGCACCCAGTATTTCCTTCTCTATGTAATTGTGTTTGGTAAAAATTAAAACTACTTAATAAGCATATTTAGTTATTTTAAAGTTGGAATTGAATACAAACTTACTATTGTTGGTGACCTAATATCTATGGGTCAGAATAGTTGAAAAAAGTTCAACCGTCAACTATGTTATGATTAGATAGTTGAGAAATATTTTCGGTCATGTAACTGACTATAATAAACACCTCTCCGAATCTAAATCTCTACACCCTTTGATTTTGAAGGTATTTGATGTCAGTTAATGTTGTTAGCCTATCCAATTAGGTTGAAGATGACGACCGAGAACAGGTCTTCTCAAAGTATGGATAAGGGTAATGTATTTCAATACAGTTCGGCTAACTAAAATTTCAGTTTTTGGAATGCTGAAGACTCTGATATCTAAAGGTTTTAGCTCTATTAACTTTGAGACTATGACCCATCTGTGACACTGATACATCTAACTGTCAAAAAAATGTGCTAAGAAGAACGGACAGAAAAGTGTGTCACAAACCTAGACAACATACGGATACTACTTGAACTTATGTTAACGGATATAATTACCCGTCCTGAGTCGCTCACGGAAGATTGCTTCTTTACTTATGCCCTTGGGACTGATTTGCACGATACTAATTCGACAGCCAAATATTTACGCCGAATCAGAAAAGAAGATAAACCCTATATCGACATAGCGGTTTCTCCCAGGCCAGGCTATCGGTTTGAGGTTTGCCTTATCCCTGTTGAAGGGTTTGCTCAAGAAACAATATTGACAAAAGATGGGTTCGCCAAAGCTTTAGCGATTATTTGTGCTGTATCTAACAAAGCTAGGAAGCGATTCCCTTCAGGAAATGGACAAGAGATTGTCCGGTGTCAATTTAGCAACTTAGCTGATGCAGTCGCTGTAGCGAACAGATTGTCTGCATTGCCCTCTGATATGTATGAAACTCTCGTCAAGCTACCAAATGCTTTGTAAGATCGCGTCCGCTTGAACATTTATGATTAGAACTGATGCGGAGACATTTTAATGGTAGGTAACTAGACAGACTTGAGATTAAAAACTCAATGGTTCATAAGACTTTTAACCCGAATGTGCAATTTTGATGTTTTTGCACGGTAAACTGTAATTCAAAGTGAGTTTTTTTTATGCCTACAAGTCCTTTGCGTGAAGAACCTCGTAACCAACGAGCGCCTGTAATTCGTACAAGTAATGAATTTATTCTTTTGGAATGGTTAAAGTCAACTGGTCGTCTAATCGAGCGTGAACATCAAGAATCTGAGTATCTAACTGAAGTAGAAGAAATTTCAGAAATGATAGACCTTGACGATATTCCTTATGATCATGACGATGATGATACTGAAATGGATTTAGAAGCGTAGCAGATTAGCCAAATTTTAGAGCCAGGGCGGTTATAAACCGCGGCTACACAAACAAAGTCCGCCTCCGCGGACTAAGGAAAAAATTAAGGGTTTTTAACCTGCGTATGTGGGTAAAACCCTGTCTTGACGAGGTTTGTAACCGCCGATTTCACTTAAGTAATAAATAAAATAGTTGTCCATTGCCAACTGTAACACCCGCGCGATCGCCTGCTATTTTCCCAGTACCTAAAAAATAATCTACTCTACCTGCACCTTTAATTGCACCTCCAGCGTCTTGGTCAAGAACATAGCGGCTAATAATCTGCTCCTCCATTTTTCCGGTAGGATTAACAAAAGGAATAGAAGCGCGAATCAACGCTAAAGCGCCAGGGGGCATGAGAGATTTATCTGTAGCAATAGAACGCTCTGCTGTTAATGGTACATTGATAGAACCTTGGGCTGGCTCACCGTGATTTTCTTGAAAAAAAACAAAGCTGCGATCGCGCGGAATATAAATATTTAATTCTTGGGGATGCTTTTGGAAATAGTCGAGAATAGTTGGCATAGTTACACCTTCTAGTGGTAATTTGCCATCATTGATTAATTCTCGCCCAATGCTTTTGTAGTTATAAGCGATATTACCCGCATAGCCGATTGTTGTCTGAGTACCATCGGGAAGCTGAAGTCGCGCCGAACCTTGAATTTGAGCTAAATATGGTTCAAGGCGATCGCGAAACCAAAACAACTCTAATCCTCGCAGTTTCCCTTTTGCACCTTGTAAACCATCTGCTCCTTCTAAGTCTTCACGTGTCGGATGAGGCCTAGTCCAGGAGTTTAAATCAGGAGGTAAGCGATAAACAGGATAGCGATATTCTGCTGTGGGGACGCGACTGGCTGCGTAAAGTGGCTCATAATAGGCGGTGAATAAAACAGCACCTTTGTTATCTTTACCCACTGACTGATAAAGAACAAATTCCCGCTCGATGGCTTGATGTAATTCTGTTGCAGAACTAGTTTTTAATAGGAGTTCGCGGAATCTTTGCAAGCTTTTGAAGACGCGATCGCGCGTAATCCCAGCCACCTGATAGTTTTGATAAGCAGCCGCCGCATTAGCTGTTTGCAGATATTGGAGACTGCGTGCGATCGCACTTAATAGTGCCTTTTTCTCTGGTATTTCTCCATAGAGTACTTCATCAAAACAAGAGCTATCACCTTGACAACAAGTAACTGGTAGTCTCTGAATCAATGGTGATTTTTGCTTTTCTGAAAATGCATTTTGATTTTCAGCAGTCAAGGACACTGGTATATCCCACTTTTTCACCCTACATTCTGGCGGACTGAGTTCCCCATGTGCCAAAGATTGCATCCGCACCAGCAAAATCGACAAAAACACAGGTAAGCTGATGGCAATAATTTTGTTAAATTTTCCTAAACCAGCAAGTGTCTTTTTCATCAAAATTCAAAATCTTTGATATTATCCAACTTTCCTGTAATTCAAAAATCACAAATTAAAAATAATTTACTTGTTTTACACCACCAAGATGTTTTCCCAATGCCCAATGCCCAATGCCCCATGCCCAATCCCTTATTCATTCATATTACGGTAAGTAGCAACTGCGGAAGGCGATATCCGGTTCAAATAGCGGAAAATCCAATATTTGAAAATGGTATCTAAAATCACTGGAAATGTAGCAATAAATAAGAAGATAAAATCTCTATTTGCTGGTAATCCCCAATGGCGTGATACACCTTCTAGGAGGACTTCCCAGCCATGAGGAGAGTGGAATCCTACAAATATATCAGTAAACAAAATGATGATAAATGCCTTAGCACTATCACTAAGTCCATAGACAATATGATCAAAGAAATCTTTGATCACAGCAATAGAAGACTTGCTGACAAGCAAAAGCCAGATAAAAGCAACCACCGAGAAAACATCTGCAAAAACATTTTTGATAGCATTAGAGCTTTCGCGACGAAATTCTTCAGAAATCTCTATAGCCTTATTTTTCATTTCAGTTTCTATCTGTTCAGGCAACAGTGGAGGGGCTTTGATAATCAGATTTTCAAACTTGAGCCTTTCTTCAAATCTTTGTAATTCGACAAGGGCTTCCTCTTCCATTTCGGAATTAAGGAATATCTGCATTTGCTCACTGCTTCTAAATCGGTCAATAATTGGGCCTACTACGAAAGCTTTTGCTATCTGATGTGTCAAAAGTGGTATGATAATTAATAGTAAAATAAACCTGATAGATATTATTGTTCTTCTTTGAGTCTGACGAAAAGTTTGAATTACATCTTGTTCAGAATTAGGGTCTAATTCAACTTGTAGACGACTGATAGTACTTAAAATAGAGCGGGGTAAAACGCCCATTGTATCAGCTTTCAGCTTTGATTTAGGTTTTTTATCCGAGTCTCTATTTGGTATTTTTGGTGGTAACGTTGGAGTATTTACGAGCAGCGAATCATCGTCAGATATTACAGAGTTAGATGCTATGTTTGGAGGACGAACTACTAAAGCTTTAGAAGTGGTTTGATCGGAAATATTTGTGTATTTGGATGTAACTTGATCGATGAAGTTGAGCTTTTCCAAAACCAAAGAAGGACTTAGATGCTGTATATCTGCTTTCTGAGCAGCTTTTTGATTCTCTTCATTTAGAAACCAACGACTTGCTTTAAACTCCGTCAACCGCATCCTGGCAATTTTTAATAGCTTCTTAAGGTCTGACTCAAAATAATCCATCACGCTATTACTGTACATGGCTGAGTCAATGTCTATTTTATTACCATTGAAATGCTTATCTTCTATTTCCTTAATCTTTAATGCTGCATCGTAAGCTTCATGTAAAGAACGTTCAGGAGTCTGTAAGTACCATCGATAAGTAGCAAGTAAGAAAGAATAGATTTTTTGACTAAAAACAGAGTTTTTCATTGCAGACAATCATCCAGCATTATTTGGTGATTCTTAACCTTAAGTTAACGCACGAGGTATACTAGCAAATCTAAAAGGAGAAAGTTTGTGGTTTCTCATTCGGTTTGGATTGTTGGCACTAGCCGTAGTGGTAAGACGGCTCGTTTGGTAGAGCAATTTTGTAATTGGTTAGAACCTGAGAATAAATACGCTGAATCATTTTATACTAAAAAAACAGGTCGTAAAAAAAGTGGTCATGTACCCGAATTTTTATATCTTAAACAAACAGAGCCGGGAGTTTTAGTCTTAGCTGCCAATGATGACAATCGTCGAGAGTTAGGAGACATAATTGTTACATCTACCTTGGGAAAATATCCGGTTCGTGCCAAGACGCCACTAGGTTTTTTTCAGGATGAAGTTATTTTATTTTGGCCGTTGCTAATTAACTCATTGAATTTGAAGGCACAGTTTCCGGTACGATTGCGGCCAGAAACGGAACAAGAATTAGCAACCAAACTCTGGCGTCCCCAATTAGACGAAGAAATTTTACGGATTGCGGGAGTGAATGAGTCTCGCCTGGTGCGTCGCATCCTAGATTTATTGCAATTAGCAGCTTATAGTGGTACTCCTTGCGAAGATATTGCCCAGATTTTGGCAAAGGGTCTGGGGGAAAATACTACAACTTTAGAGCCGGAGTTTTTGGCATCTTTGCTGCTAGATTGGCGTAACTGGTGTTTAGAGAGGGGGTTACTAACTTATGGCATTATTACCGAACTCTATAGTCAATATTTATTAAGCGATCGCAATTACCAACAGCACCTAACTAAACGCTACCAGGCGGTACTGGCAGATGATGTCGATGATTATCCTAGCGTAGCGCGTCTTTTGTTTGAGTTGCTGTTAGATCAAGGTGCAATCGGGGCCTTTAGTTATAATCCCGATGGTGCAGTGCGATTGGGATTGGGAGCAGACCCCAACTATCTAGAAGGTTTAGCAGAGCGTTGTCGGGTAGAAATCTTGACCGGGCCGCCTCCAGAGTCTCTTGGTGAGCAACTCACTAAACAGATGGTGGAATTAGTCACAGAACCGATGATACTGTTGAGTTTACCTGAGATTGTGCATTCAATTCAAACCACCTCCCGCGCCCAATTATTGCGGCAAACAGCCGAGGTAATTGCTAATGCCATCCAATCGCGGCAAGTGCAACCAGAACAAGTGGCAATTATTGCACCTGGTTTAGATGCGATCGCTCGTTATACTCTAGTAGAAATCCTGATTAAACAAAATATCCCAGTAGAATCGCTGAATGACCAACGTCCCCTAATTAGTTCACCCGTCATTCGCGCCTTACTCACCATGCTGGCACTAGTTTATCCCGGCTTGGGACGACTCGTAGATCGGGATGCCGTCGCAGAAATGCTGGTTGTGTTGAGCAGGAAACAACAACTACCAGAAAACTCTACAGACGCGATGAATCGCGTCTCTACAAATATTGATCCGGTACGTGCTGGTTTGATTGCAGATTACTGCTTTGTACCCCATCCCGATCGCCCCAACTTGTTACCAGTATCAGCCTTCGAGCGTTGGGATCGAATCGGCTATGCAGCAACCACAGCCTATAATGACATATTACAGTGGTTAGAACAGCAGCGATCGCAACAAGAATTGCGGTTAATTCCCAGTCCCATTTCCCTCTTAGACAGAGCAATTCAGCGCTTTTTGTGGAATGGTAGCAATCTTCCTTACGAACAACTAGCAGCACTGCGAGAATTATTAGAAACCGCTCAACATTACTGGGAAATTGACACCAGACTACGACAAATTGCCCCAGTTGAGACAACGCCTCACACAACTATTATCGAATTCATTCAATTACTGCGACGTGGTACAATCACCGCCAACCCTTACCCCGTGCGTCCCATTGGTGGAGCCAGAAAAGCCGTCACCTTAGCAACTATATTTCAATATCGATCTAGTAGGCGATCGCACCAGTGGCATTTTTGGCTAGATGCTGGTTCACCTCTATGGGCCAAAGGTGGTGCGGCGACGTTATTCGGTGCGCCGTTTTTCCTCCGAGACCGCTTAGGCGAACCCTGGACAGCAGAAGATGAAAAATTGGCAGAGGAACAACGACTGCGAAGAATTTTGACAGATTTACTCTCTCGTGTATCCGAGAGAGTTTATTTGTGTCACAGCGATTTAGCCGTGAATGGACAAGAACAATTAGGGCCACTGTTACCCTTAGTGAATGCTTGTGTAACGGTTATTTCTGAGGCTAATGTTAATTGAGTTTATTTATAGCGGTTCTCGACAAGCGTGAAGTACAATTTTGACCTCACTTCTATTCCTCTCTCCTTTTAGGCTACGGTGTACACACATCTTTCTATAAAACCAAAATCGTGGTAGATCCCCCT